>PMMV01000008.1 GCA_003162115.1 Methanobacterium sp. | reverse complement strand
GAATCACGACTTTATCAGCAAGTTTTAGCAGCCGATGTCCTTAAAAATGGCAATACTATGATAGTGGCTCCAACAGCCCTTGGAAAAACAATAGTCGCTGCTTTGGTGGCTGCTGAAAGGTTAAAAACTTTTAAATACTCGAAGGTATTGGTTCTTGCACCGAGTAAACCACTAGTGGTACAGCACGAAGAAAGCTTCAGGGAATTTTTAAAGACTAGTGTAACCTCAATAACAGGTGCAATAAAACCAGATGAGAGAGTTAAACGTTGGAATGATTCTCAAATTATCTGTGCAACTCCACAAACAGTTGAATCGGACTTAATATCTGGGAGATACGGTCTTGAAAATGTTTCAGTCTTGGTTTTTGATGAATGTCATAGAGGAGTTGGATCCTACTCGTACGTATATCTTGCATCTAAGTACATCAAAGAAGCCAAAAATCCTCTAGTACTCGGGCTTACTGCATCTCCTGGTTGGGATGAGGAGAAGATCCAAGGTGTTTGTGAAAACCTATTTATAAAAGAAGTTGTTATTAAAAAAGAAGAAGATTCAGATGTTGAACCATATTTCAACCCTGTTGAAGTAAAATGGGTTAAAATAGAGCTTAATCCTGAACTCAAAGATATAAAATCTCATCTTGAAAAGGCGTTGAAAGTTAGGTTAAAAACACTTAAAAATATGGGAGTCATCAGTTCCATATCTAACGTGAGTAAAAAGGATGTTTTAGCAGCCAAGGGAAAGGCACAAAAGAGAATAGGACGAAGTTTACATCCACCCAAGAAATGTTTCATTGCAGTTTCAATTTTAACTGCAGTTATAAATATTTTACATTCACTCGAACTGTTGGAAACACAAGGTACAACAACTCTTTACAAATACTTCGAGCGCCTCAGGAAAAAAAAGACAAAAGCTGCTAAGGGACTTATTAACGATGCTGAATTTCAAATGGCTATTAGTCTCACAGAGAAGGCTTACAAAAAGGGAATTGACCATCCGAAACTTAAAAAATTAATGAATATCCTTAAAAAAGAACTTAAAAAATCAGATTCAAAGATAATAATTTTCACTCAATTTCGTGACTCTGTTGAGAACATATTTCAGCATTGTATGGCTGAAGACATTAACGCTGTAAAATTCTTTGGACAAGCTTCAAGGGAAAATGAAAAGGGTTTAACTCAAAAAAAACAAAAGGAAATTATTAAAGCCTTTAAAAATGGTGAATACGATGTTTTAATATCCACAAGTGTTGCTGAGGAAGGGATAGACATACCTTCAGTTGATTTGGTTATTCTTTACGAACCTGTTCCATCTGAGATCAGAATGATTCAACGTAGAGGTAGAACTGGACGTAAAAATTTAGGAAGAATGTTCATTCTTATAACCAAGGGCACGCGAGATGAGTCATATTATTGGTCAAGTATCAACAAGGAAAAACAAATGAAAAAGCAGCTCTCGAACAATTATGGGAAAGATCTGAATGATTTTAAAGTATTAGACATAAATAAAGACGAGAATAAAGGTGAAATTGAATTAGAAAGCGTTAGGCCAGTGATCTATGCGGACTCCAGAGAAGGTAGTTCAAGGGTTTTAAGGGAACTTGAACGATTAAATGTAGATATAAAGGTTAGAAGCCTTGCTGTAGCTGATTATCAAGTTAGTGAGGATATAGCACTCGAAAGAAAAACTAACGGTGATTTTATTAGTTCTATAATAGATAAAAGACTCCATAAACAGGCAAAAGAGCTTGTCGATAACTTCAAAAAGCCCTTAATGATTATTGAGGGTTCAGAACTCTATTCTGGGTTTATACATCCCAATGCTGTACGTGGCGCCATGGCCTCCATCGCAGTAGACTTTGGAATACCAATTATACCCACAAGATCTCCTGAAGATACAGCTGCCATGATCTATAGAATAGCAGTCAGAGAGCATACACATGAAAAGTCGGATATACAAATAAGAACAGAAAAAAAACCCTTAACAACATGGGAACAGCAACTCTACATAATAGAATCACTTCCAAATGTTGGTCCAGTAACAGCCAGGAAACTTCTTGAAGAGTTTAAGAGTGTAAAAGCTGTTATCAATGCTTCTGAAGAAGATCTAAAAAGAGTTGAAGGTATAGGGGATAAAATAGCTAAGAGAATCTTAAGAGTGATTGATTCAGGTTTTAAAACCATTAAAACTGATAGGTACTTAAAGTTAAAAATGGATGATGAAATGATTAATCAAATGGAATATAAACATAATCAATAATGGATATTTAAATGAGCACACTAATATTATATGCAATTTGTTTTGATATATTTAAAGTTATTTGATTATTAAAAGTAGGAGTGATATATTTGCGTATTTTGATGGATGAAAGAGGTAAGAAGTACATGGTAGCAGACCAAGAGTTTCATACTGACTTCGGATTTATAACTAAAGACGATGTAGTAGGATCTAAAGCTGGAGATGTACTTAAAACTCATATTGGAAGGTTATTTAGAGTTATCAAACCAAACGTTAACGATTACATAGAACTTATGGAGAGAAAATGTTCAATAATCCTTCCAAAGGATATTGGAATCGTACTTGCCAAAACTGGGCTTGGTTCCGGTTTTAGGGTTTTAGATGCTGGAACGGGCGCAGGAGCAACTGCACTTCACTTTGGAAATATTGTTGGAAATGAAGGCAAAGTTTATTCTTATGAAGTCCGTGAAGATTTTGCAGAAATAGCAAAGCGTAATATCAAAGGATTCGAACTAAAAAATGTTCAAATCAAACATCAGGATGTAACAGAAGGTATAGAAGAAGAAGAGTTGGATCTCGTATTTTTAGACCTTCCAAAACCATGGGATGTGGTTGAATATGCTAAAGAATCCCTTAAAATTGGAGGGTATATTGCAGCCTATAATCCATTTATAGAACAAGTCCAAATACTGCAGCGTGTGCTTAAAAAAATAGGATTTTCAGAAGTTGAAAGTTTTGAAAATATATTTAGAGGAATTGAAGTAACGAACAAGGGTACGAGACCTAAAACAAGAATGGCCGGTCACACAGGATATCTTACATTTGCAAGAAAACTTTGAAAAAATTAATATGAAAGATTGTAGAAGATGATAATAAAGATATATGAATGGGTTTTAGAAGAATAAATTCAAAGATTAAACAGATGTTATATATTTAATAGTTATAGGGTGTGTACATGGTCTTCGATCAAAAAAATATTATATCAATCAGTGATTTCAGTAAAGATGATATTGATTACATCTTGAGACTTTCAGAGAAGATGGAACCAATAGCTAGGTCTAAAAAAAAGTCTAATGTGCTTTCAGGAAAGATGCTTGGAATGCTGTTCTATGAACCATCAACAAGAACCAGGCTCTCATTCGAAGCTGCTATGAAAAGGCTCGGAGGTAGTACTATCGGGTTCGCAGAGGCAAATGTTAGTTCAGCTACGAAAGGGGAAAATTTAACCGACACCGTGAAAATTGTAGGGGAATATTCAGATGCTATTGTAATAAGGCATAATATGGAAGGAACAGCTCGTTTTGTAAGCAGTGTAGTTGATGTACCAGTAATAAATGCTGGTGATGGTGCAGGTCAGCATCCGACCCAAACTTTGCTGGACTTGTACACTATGAAGAGATTGCTCGGTAGAATAGACGAACTCCATGTAGCACTTATAGGGGATCTTAAATATGGTAGAACAGTTCATTCCCTTGCATATGCGCTGGCAATGTTTGATGTTAAAATGAGCTTTGTATCTCCACCAGAATTGAAAATGCCAAGTGGAATAGTGCATGATTTGAATAAAGCAGGTGTATCAGTAAATGAAACTAATGATATTCATAATGTTCTAGACGATTCTGATGTACTATATGTTACTAGAATCCAGAAAGAACGATTTCCAGATCCTGAAGAGTACTCTAAAATAAAGGGAGCTTATATGATTGATAAATCTCTATTGGAAGACACCGAACTTATTGTCATGCACCCTCTTCCAAGGATTGATGAAATATCCTACGATGTGGACAATACACCATATGGAAAATATTTTGAACAAGCATTTTATGGGGTTCCTGTTCGTATGGCACTTTTAAAATCAATTATAGATAGTTTTGAATGATATATATTTTTAGTGAAATACAGTTATAAATCATGTTTTATTTTTAAAATATATTAAGAAATTTGAATGGATTATAAATTGATTTGTATTATCCATTCCATATTGCGTCTTCAAGGAGTCCCATTTCGCACTGAAGATCTATAATATTGGTTCTTCCCTTTCCCCTTCCCCTTGAAATGGTTTTGGTGGATATCAAACCCAGCATTTCCAGTTCGTTTATGAAATCAAATATCCTTCTGTAGGAAACAGAATCTCCCTTAGAAAACTCTTTGTAAACTTCGTATAACCTTCCAGAAGTTATTTCTTCCTTTTCTTTGGTTAAATAAAGTATTGACTCCAGAACTTTTTGCTGCTGGCTTGGAAGTGTCATCACAATATCTGTGACCTTATTATGTTCTATATAGTCCTTAGCCTCACGAACATAATTCTCAAAAACAGTTTCAGAAGCTTTTTCATCAGCGAGTTCGCCTGATGTACGAAGTAAATCTAGTGCATATCTAGCATCCCCTTCTTCTTTAGCTGCAAGTGCTGCACAGAGGGGTATAACATCATTGTTGAGTACGTTGTCTTTGAATGACATCCTTGACCTCTCATTAAGAATATCAACTAATTGTTGTGCATTGTATGGTGGGAAAACAATCTCCCTGTCACGAAGGCTGCTTCTAACCCTGGGTTTTATGAACTGTTTAAAATCAACAAAATTACTTATAGAAGCAATAGAAACATTATCGGTCCTAGTTAATGTATAAAGAAGACCATCACCATCATTCTTTAGTAAAATATCAACTTCATCAAGAATTATTATTAATATAAGATCCTTACCAAAGACATTTTTCTTGAAAAGATCACGAAAAGCATGTATAACTTCGGCTTTGGTCCATCCCCTATAAGGAACATCTCGCCCCATTTGCTGGCATAAACGAGCTATTACTTGGTATTCTGTAGTGTAATCTGTACATCGTATGTATTCTACCCTAACATTAACTTTTTTTTCCTTTGAGATCTGTTCCAATTGCTTCCTTGCAAATTTTGCCACAGCTGTTTTTCCAGTTCCTGTTTTACCATATATTGTAACATCAGGTGGAGTTACGCTGCTCAAAGCTTCAATCCAATATTTTGCAACGGATTTTATTTGTTCCTCACGATGAGGTAATTTTTCTGGTAGGAATCTATGATCCAAGTATTTTTTGCATTTAAAAACCGTTTTTTTCTCGCCCAATTCTTCGAATATATTCATTCTACCACTTTAGTCCATTTTAATAATATAAATATGTGATTATTGGTGAAACATTCAGATATAAGCCTAATTGATTGGTTTATATCAATTAAAATATTTGTTGTTTATTTAAGATTATTAGACTTTTTTTAACTTTTTTGATTGAACTTGTTGACATCCATTTGGGAATGAGAGGTATATTTCAAGTGTAAAAAATTATGTGACGTCCAGCACATAAACGATATGAGGTGCATTTCAAGTGTAAAAACACGCAATCAAATATTCATATTATACTGAGAGGTGCATTTCAAGTGTAAACATAATATTTAGTCGAAGTTTTTATTGATGGAAGGTGCATTTCAAGTGTAAACATTAATCAGTGAATTGTTAGTATTATAGTTTTCGTGTTACCTTTCGATAAAAAAATAATGATACTTTAAAAAATTTAAAATTTGAAGACGATAAATTTCCACCCGAAAAATCAATTTATCTTACTTTATTAAAAAATACCGGAATACA
>PMMV01000014.1 GCA_003162115.1 Methanobacterium sp. | reverse complement strand
ACTCTATGATGTATCTCTTGAAGAAGTATATCCTTTTCTTTAATTGATGTTTTTAGTTGGTTTGTTGCTATAGCTCTTTCGGTAATGTCTCTTGCAGTCCCTTGAAATCCATCATCATTATCTTTATTATCGCTAGCTCTAACTGAACGAATTTCTAGAGTTATTTCAGTACCGTCTCTACGATATGATGGAACTTCCAGGGTGTTTATTTTAGTGAAATTTTTTATATGTGTGGTGAATATTTTTTTTATTCTCCCAACTGCCTCAGGTTCAATAAAGGAAAATATATTCTTTCCAACGATCTCTTGAGGTGTATATCCCAAAATAAATGAAGATTGGGGACTGATATATATAAATATTCCATTTTTATCAATTTCCCATATCATGTCGGGGGTTGTTTCTACAAGATTACGAAATTTGGATTCATTATCTTTTAATGACTTTTCAACCATTTTACGCCGAGTTATATCTTGGGTTGTTCCGAACATGGACTTTGCTTTACCCGAATCATCTCGAATGATCTGACCTTCATCATGGATGTATCGTTCTAATCCATCGAGCCGAACAATTTTATAGTCCATACTGTAGGGAATGTTATCCTTTATAGCTCTTTCAACCGCTTGTTGGAAACGTTTTAATTCTTCGGGAGGAAAGATTTTAATTACCTCTTGGAGATTTACCGGTTCATTGGGATTGAATCCTAATATTGTATACATCTCTTCGGTCCAGTGAAGATCGTTGGTTGCAAGATTATTTTCCCAGATACCAATCTCAGCAACTCTCTGAGCTCTTAAAAGTTTTTTATATTCGATACAGAATTCAACTTCTCTCCTTTTCAAGTCTTCTTCTACCTTTTTTTGTTCAGTAATATCTGTTACATTACCTTCAATAACAATTGGATTTCCTTTATCATCTTTAATCAGTGAATTGCGCTGATTGAGCCATTTTTCCTCCCCTGATTTTGTTATTATTTTATATTCATAGGTTGGAGGATTTATCCCATTTAAAAGTTGTTCCCATGTTTTTTTATAATAATCTCTGAAATCAGGATGTACTGAGTTTAATAGTAACCTTTTAGAATTATAAAACTCATCAACCGTGTATCCTGTGATAGTTTCTGCTGAATGGTTTACATACAGATATTTTCCTTCAGGCACTGTCATACTGTAGATCATATCCCTTGAATTTTCTGCAAGCCTCTTATATTTCTCTTCGCTGGACTTTAATTTCCTGAAAATCCTATTTTTATATAATGCCAATTCTATGGTAAGTTTTAATTCGTTTTTATCGAAGGGCTTATTTACATATCCATATGGATCCCTACTGTTAATATCAGATTCATTTGGATATGATGTTAAATATACAACAGGTATGTTTAAATCTTTAATCCTGGCTGTTACATCTATATCTCCGTTTTTTTGATTAAGTTGTGTATCTATTAAAATAAGATCGGGCATTATGTTTAGTGCAATTTCTTCGGCATCCTCACCACTGAAAGCAATGTGTGAAACTTCATAGTTTAATGGTTCCAGTATGCTCTTAATATTCTCAGCTTCGGNNAGTTTATACAATTTAAATCCGTTCATTATGTTTTAATACCTTGATACTGATTTAATTCCGTAATATTGGGATTCTTTTAAATGGGATTAGTATTGACAGATCTATTGTCTTAAAAACCGACTAATCGCAGTTATAAGTTCAAATTGGCATTTAATTCTGGTCATTATGAATGGAACATATTTTAAACTATTACAGAGTTTGTTAACTTTAATTAATTAGAATAGTATATTTTCTGATTTAAATAGTATGAGTATAATTAGTTTGTTGATATGAATATGGTTATTATTACAGATAAATTAATAGAACTCTTTAATATAAAAAATAAGGTTTGTAAACTAAAAAACTGTATTTAAATTCTTAGGATATTATGTTGATTTTTGTTTAATTAAAAAAAAATAATAAAAATTAGGTACAATTATTCTTCTGCATCCATCATTTCACCNNGAACCAAGTTTAGACATGACTCAGGGTATTGGGGGGGTTAACCCTAAATCATATCTATTTGATATCTCCTAGATATAATCATATCTTTTGAGTTATCAGTTTAGATGTTGTAACTCATAACGTATAAATGTTCGGTTAGGACCAACTTAACTTTTAGGTAATAAAATGTTCCTAAAGACGATCATAAAAAAAAATTATGAATTATTTCTGTGGGAAAGTCTCGAAGAAAAGTGCTTTAAAATCCTTTAAATATTCTTTAGGGAATGTCATACCGACACAAATTACTAGAACACCCGTTCCCATTAGGTTTTCTTCATCATTCGGATCTTCCATTACCTCCTCATCAAAAACAAGGTTTACTTTAACTTTTTCTTGTAGAAAATCCCATAGAGTTTCTTGTATTTGGCTCTTACCATTTACTTCCAGGTTGTTTCGTAAAGTTAGTTGTAGAAATTTTTTCCAATCCTCGTAATCACAAAATTCTATCCAAATAGANNCATGTTTCAATATCCCAGTGAAAAAAGTTTTCAATAACATCTTCCAATCCTTCATCCACTAAAATATTAAAATCTTCTTCAATTTTAACTTCTATCTGTTTATGTGCCATTTTACATTTCCTCCAAAAAAAAGTTTATGGATTTTTATAGTAAAAATTTTATTTATTAATCTGTTTGTAATATATATCTTCCATTCCAATTAAATTAAAAATATGCGATCCATAGCCCATAGGATGCATATTGTTCGGGATATTTATTACAATTCAAATATTTCTGATTTGGATGTTTTAGGTTTCTTCAAGATATTTATCTAAACGTTTCTGGAGAGTGATTGGTATATTATTGTAGATTATCTGATCCGGCATATTACCCAGTCCAATATCGATTGCATGTTGGATAAAGGTTTGTTTCATGATGGGAATCTCATCTATATGTCTTATATTTTCATTTGATGATAATATTAGATTTGAAAATATCTTGGATAAAGGTGGAATATTATTTCTTATATCCTTCATCAAAGCAAAAGCAAATGATTCAACTGCAACAGGATCAGTACTTGCAAACACCATTTCAGGGTTTAAGTTCACAATGTTAGCCTTTGCAATTTCTAATTTTCCAAGTTTGAATTCGCTTTGATTTGGTCCAAAAGTTGCCTGTACCCTTGTAGCAACAAAAAGGGTTACTCGAAGTTTTTCTTTAATTGCATCGCTTATTTCAACAATTTTCTCGATAAAAGTTCCTGATCCATCATCAAAGGATTTGAGAGTACTTCCTCTTGCTTCTCTTTTTATGAAATTATTGAATGGACCATTAGCATGGAAATCCATCCTACTATCATCTCTAAGAATTCCAACCATATTTTTAAAACCAAGAGTTACACCGGCCTGACTATGAGTACTTAAACGTGGTAAATTAATGATATGATCAACTTGTTCGATCCATTTAGTAATATAAAATCCGTTTGGCCAGGAAGGGGTATGATCAGACTGGTAGTGGATAAATCCTTCCTTCCATCCTTCAGATTCAAAATTTATAAAATTATCTTCAGTAGTGCCCATCCCAGATTTAACATAGTTATCGCGAGTGTTTCCTCGAACTACACCTGTAGGATCATGGACTACGTGTCCCAGTCCTGATTGATCACCTATTAAAACCTTGGCGCATTTTTTAGAAAGTATCTTTGATATAACATGGATTGCGAGGGGATGTGTAGTTGAAGGATAAGGATCATATGAATTCAAGGCAGGTTTTAACAAAATAGTATCTTTAGAGGAGAGCCAGTCTAAATTATCAGTTGATTTNNTCAACAAAAACTGTTTTATCTACCATTTTAGCTACTCTTGAATTTTGTCGAAATATAAGATTTAAAACATTTATAATTAAAAATTTAAAAAATATCATCCTTTAATATTTCAATTACATCTTGTTCATCTACATCGTACCAGTTTTTATAGGCCTCGGCAACAGCAAAACCCCATCCACCGCGTATATTGGCACAAAAAATCCTGTCTACTTCTGGAGCCAGTAGGTCTAATGATTGGAGATGTGCCGTTGGTACAGCTACTATTAACTTATTTGTACCAATTTTTTTGAGTGCTTCAACAGCCACTAGCATTGTAAACCCTGATGCAACGCCGTCATCGACTAAAATTATATTATGCTTTCTGGTAACAGGGAAAGGTTTAGCTCCTCTAAATTTTTTAAACCGTCTCTGAACTTTATTCAAAGCTTTTTCGATACCATTCCTGATCTGATCATCTGAGAGTCCGATTTGTGAAACAACATCAGTGTTTAATTTCACTGTTCCATCAAAGGCAACCGCACCATAACCAGCCTCTGTGTTCCACGGCAGTGTAATTTTACTCACCACAGCCACGTCCAAAACCAGATTAAGTTTTGAAGCTATAGGGGCTGCAACGGGTACACCTCCTGCAGGAATTCCTAATACAATAGATTTTGAATTCTTAAAACTTATTAACATATCTGCTAGAACTTCTCCAGCATAAATCCTATCTCTAAATATTCTAGTAATATTTCTTAGTTCAGGAATTTCAACTACATTATCCAGCTCTAAGTTCATATAAATCAATATATCATCTGTTAATTTTGATATTTATTTTTTTAGTCTAAAATTTTTATATTATCATATTTTATTAGAACACCATAAAACCATATTAGTCAAGAGTCGCGGGTTTTCTGGATATAATTCGGGATGTGGCCCGCTTAAAATAACTCTTCCAGACCCTACAGTTTCTGCTATTATTGCTGCAAAATTTTGGTAACCTGTGTTATTATCAGCAAAATTTGCCATTACAATCTGAGAATTGTTCGTGTACATTGCAGGGCCGTTTTCCATATGAATATATATTAATGATCCATTGATCAACTTATTTCCATATGAAGTGGTAGATATTGATAATAAACCCGTATAGTTTTCATTTATAGTATTAACATCAGGTGTTATCCCCCATCCAGAATAATATCCATCAACACTGTTTGATGCAGCGTAAGCACCTGCACAAATTCCCATATATCCATTTCCATTTTGTACAAATTGTTTTATGATACTTCCATTAATATCATCATTTTCAATATAAGTTGAGGCATCCCCTCCAGGCATTATTAATACATCATAACCGTTCAAAGTGTTTTTATCGATTGTATCAGTGGTTGAATATTCGAATTTATGCTGGCTGATATTTTGGTTATTACTATCATTTAGACAGTCCTCTATGCCTTCAACACTGCTATCCATTACCCCATCCCCATCGTATATCATCACTTTAACCGTTGAATTATCATTTTTATCAGAGCTATTTGATGCCATGAGATTTGATATATTTAAAATTACGATTAAAAGAATTAAAAAAGTTCCTAAAATGATAATTTTACGTTTAACCAATTAATTCACCTTTTTTATTGACATATCTTCTAATTTATCAGAGTAAGTAGATTTAACCAATTTTTTATGCTGGAGAATTTGTTCCATCAATAATTCCTCAATAGATTTACGGTATTCCTCAATATTTATTATCTTATAATTTTTTAAAGCCTCAAGGAATTTGTAATATTGATTAAATCTTTTATTCATTTGATTTTCTTTATAGGCCAACATTGATGTTTTATCATAGAATACAACCCATTTAAGCCATTCCCAATATGATGAAATTCTGTTCAAGTTTTTAAGTAGAAATTTTACAACTTCCCATATTTTGTTACTCATTTCAATTTTAAGATCAGAAATATATCTAATCAGAATTTTAAACAATCAAGAAAGTTCGTAAATCTTAACAGATCCTCCGTTAAATATGATGGTTCCTGTGCTAAACGTGTTTTGAGCATTAATTGAACCTATACCACCATTGAATCTATTTCCAGAATCAGGTGGCATTTGATTAGATGCATTTATGGGATTTGTTCTATTTTGAGGGTTTAAAAGTCCATTTGAATCATTAAATGACAAATTTTTATTTCCGAATCCCGGAGGGCTATTGTTCAAATTTGTAATATTACCCACTGGAAGCCCAGATGATCTAAGGTTTGATAAAAGATCAACTCCCCCAAATGGGAACGAATAGGGAAGGAATGGGTACCATAGTTCTTGAGAACCGGTTTTTGGAATGTTGATTTGGGCATGGTTCAATGAAATTCCGTATATCTTCCGATCAGGATATCTTGCCTTTAATTCTGTTAAATTTCCTGTTTCTACTTGCATCCCCAATACGTACTGTACCCAGTAACCTGTATGGTAATCGTCTACCATTATTATACCATTGGGGTCAATCTTATTGGATATGTAGCTGGTTTTAATATGCAACAGGTTGTTGTACTCATCTGAGCTTATACTTGGGCCAAGACCTGAAAAAGCACCTGCTGCAGAATAAAAACTGGACATTGCAAATATAATTGCAATTATATTGATTAATCCAATTTTAAAGATATTATTTCCTGGGAATTATTTGAAAGCCAGCTTTTAATTAATTTCAATCCTATAGGAGTTATTAGAGCTATAGGAACAAATACCATAGCAACAAATCGACTCTGATAATCCGATGGCACAATCGATAATACAATCAAAACCGCTGTCATTACGAGATACACCCATGATAAAAGCGTCTTTTTGTTTTTAACAATATTTTGAATCGTATTTCTATCCTTTATCCCGCTAAAAAGCGTTTTCATTGTTGCATAAATCCCCAACAAGAATGGAATAGTCAAAAGTAGGGTAAGGTTAACAGAATTTTCAATACCCGTATTTGAGCTGGTAGTACCACTAAAAAATGATATTACAGTAGTAAATTTAGATAACATTATTGGATATATTGTGAACATTGCAAAAAGCGCACCAATGATTAATAAACCCATTATCCCAAATACTTTCAAGTCAAAAATAGGTAATCTGCCTGTTTTATATTTAATTATTGTGATGTTAAAAATTAATAGAGATACGAAAATCACAATGGCCAGCATTCCCGTGTAAATATGCGTTAAAATATTGCACAGTAGCAGAATAAGTGTTATTACACCATATTTATGCCATTTTTTAGTATTTTCAAGCCATTTCAAATTGAAATATATCAATAAAAGTAAAAAGAATACACCTGCTAAGTTCTGCATGAAATCTCCTATCATCTGGAAATAAGATACGCTGATCGCGATTAAAAATGCGCTTAAAAGAGCCGGAACTTTGCTTTTAAAATCCAATTTATTACTGAAGGTTTCTGTAAGAAAATAAGCAGGAAATACCATTAATGATCCAATTAATGACATACCAATTTTAATACCCAAAAATGAATTCCCTGTTAATGCCACAAATGGGGTTAACATATATACAAGAGGTGGATCATTACTTGCTGGAAACCCTGTTTGAAGGATACTTAAAACTTTAAGATCGTAGAAAGGACCATCCATTCCATAGGATAAATTGTAGCGAGTTAATATATAGATATCAAGGATAAATGAGAATAGAAATATGGAGAAAAGGAGGATAATAGATGATTTTTCTTTTATAAAGGTGATAACTGCCATGAAATTCTTCCTAAAAGGTTATTATTATTAAATAATCTTCTCAAATTAAATTTTACGTATTAAAATTAATTTGAGTTGGATATAACCCTTTTCCCAAATTTCACCCAAATTTAACCATAAACTCGCTAATTTCACCGATATTTAGGATTAAACTCATATTTTTGTTTTATTGATTCCAAATATTGAAATATCTTTGAATATTCAATATTTTAGCAAAATCAATTTGAACTAAATTCGATTGGAATTTTTTTACAACAATAATTAGATAATAATATTTAGATTTGATAGATTGGTTATAATAATTTGAATAATTTCTAAAAAAAGTACAAATTATTGTAAATTATCTGGAGTAAATTCAGATTTAATATTTGAATTATCTGAAGAAAAAAAAGAAGTTATTTTTCTTCGAATAACTCCTTACTAACCCCGCATAAAGGACAAATCCAGTCATCTGGTAGATCCTCAAAGGCTGTTCCAGGAGCTACACCTGCATCTGGGTCTCCTTCTTTGGGGTCGTATATATATTGGCAAGGGGAACACTGATATTTCTTCATGTTACATCTCCTAATGTTTTAATTATTATTATATTAGATTATTTGATAATTATTTTTTTTGGATTTTTTACTCCAAACCTTTGATCAACAAATGTGTTTTAACAAATAAATTATATTCTTCCATTAAAAATTGACTATCAATTAATGACTTATGAGTACAATAATTGGAGAATAACTCTATAAAAAAACTAAATTGAGCAATATTAACTATTTGAAAGTAAATAGTGGATATAATACATTTCTTCTGTATAGAATCTTTTAAGAAATAATGATAAATATATATTGGCCGATCAAATTTTTAAATATTATTGTAGCTATTAATCTTAAAGGAAGATATTTTAATTACCAACCATTTTAACACGGTATGAGTTGGTTTTTCTATAATTCATCAAATGATCTTTATAAATAGCCTTAGTGAAATAATTAATAACAAATTTTAGGTAATGATACTATGATAACCCATGTTTATGGGCTTGCTGTGAGGTATTTCTCACTGATCAAGACGGTAAAATTCTCATATTAAAGAGATCAACGGATTCTAAAACCAATCCAGGCAAATGGGAGCTTCCTGGTGGAAAAGTCAATCAGGATGAATCATTCGACCATGCATTGATTAGAGAAGTTTATGAAGAACTAATCTGAAAATAGCCCTAGAACATGTGGTTGGAGCTTCTGAACAGAATTTACATATCATAAGGGCTGTTCATATAATAATGTCCGGTAAAATAATTGAAGGTGAACTTAACCTGAGTATTGAACATGAAGGCTATGCTTGGGTGATTATTGAAACCCTTTCTGATTATGAACTTGCTGACTGCCTTCAAGATTATGTTAATCAAAGCAAGGGTAATGGGGAATTCCAACCAGAAAGAATCCGATGATTCTGAAAATACTCTAACTCCCTGGTTAAAGTCTATTAAAAGTACTGTTGATAAAATGGCTGGAAAAAAATGATATGGGTGAATTATTATGGATAGCAGTGAATTAATCAAAAATTTGAAGATAGTTTTGATTATTGCCTTAATAATAGCTGTGGTAGGGGCCGTCCTTTATCTAATTTATGGTTTAGCACTAGTCTGGCAGGCCATAGCAGCAGGAATAATTACGGGATTATTATTTCTGCTTCTAATTCTGTTTATTATAATTTCCATTTATCTGTGGACGAGAAATTATCTGCTAAAAAGAGAGTTAATAAAATATCAGACAGAACTACGTCACTGCAGGTCTGAATTGGAGAAATTTAAAAAACAACCTTAAAATGTTTCTCCTGAACTTAAAGTGCTTATAATTTTTGGTTAAATCAAAAAGTTCTAAATAAAAAATATAGAGAAGTATTATTTAGCTATCCCCTCTATTTTTTTTCCCATTGTTGTTGTCACATTTCTTTCTGTTGTTATCACATTTCTTATTGTTACTACACGGAGCGTTTATAATGTTTTTAATATCTGCGTAGCCGTTAATTATATAGATTGTAACTATAGCCACATTCCAGGCAAAACTCTGCATTTTCAGGATTTTCCTTAACGCATTCAGAACATTTCAAATTAAACCCCCTCCCTTTTTATTTAAATCAATAAAAAATATGAATATATTTAATTTTAAAGATTAAATAATAAATATCGTTATTTTAAATAATATTTAGGTTGGGAGTAGCTCTTTTTAGATGATATAATCTATTTGATTATGAACTAACTTAGTAGAATTAAAGAATTATGAATTAGTGGAATAGATAAAGTTCGCAGACAAAAAATCAATGATGATTATTAAAAAAATGAAAGTGGGATTAAATGGATTTTTATCTATACTGTCTTGCAGAGTTGAATTTCAATGGCTGACACATTGCTGTTTGATCCTTCTCTGCTTGTCATTTCTTCAGTGCAAATATCTATGGAACCAACCTCTAAATCTGTCATAAATCTGTTCCTCACAATCTCTGCAACATCCACTGCCCTGCTTATTGCTCTTCCTCTAGCCTTCAACATAACTTCGGGAACTCCACTATTCATTTGAGTAACTACAGCTAATACATAGTTCATTACTGGTTTGTTTCCAATGTATACGACATTTTCCTCTGACATCACTTAAACCTCCAAGAATCCATTACTTGTATATTATTTTTATTAATGTAATATATCCAATTATCCATTTAGATTGGATCATAAACCATTATTAACATATAAAAAATTAGATTATAAATTTACTAATTTTAAGTATTAATTCCTAAAAATGCTAAAACAGCTTTAATTCCACTCAATCCTAATATTATAATGAGAATGAAGTAAATAACTGTTATAGTTGCCATAGAATAACCTGCTAAAATCAAGTATCCATCCCTTTCTATAGAACCAAGGGCTAAAAATAGAATGCTGTATGCAGGCAAAAAATCGGTTAATGGTACTGGTAATGGAAGCATTAATAGAAAAGAACTTAAAATCATGACCGTACTACTAACATAATCAATTAATGGCCTGTCAGCCAGCGCAGTTAATCTGGGTTTTGTAAACTTATCTAAAGCTTTTAAAACACGACTCATCCCATTTAAGATCTTCAAAATATTACTTTGGGAAATCCTGTAATCCATGATAGTTTTAGGAATAAAAGGATGTCTCTTTAAGATTATTCCAACATTAATCAATAAAATTGCTAAACCGAAGGGTAAACTACTTCCAGGGAAGGATACTGGTAAAAGAAAGGGAGCTACAAGTATTATGCATGATAATAAACTTCCTTGTTCCCCTATCAGATCCAAAAAATCTTCAAATGTTATACCTTCAACAGGTATTTCTAAAGATATCCTTGAAACAGTGTCCGATACCCTCTCTTTATTAGAATCTCTCAAATGAATTGCAACCTTATAAATTTTTTTTTAATGATTTAAGAATAAATTTCTAGATCCTTGGTAATAATCTTAATTTTCGCAGTTTAAATTTGATATTTAGCTATTTTAATATATCATGGATTTAAAGATGTCTTGTTTACAATTTTGGAATATTTTAATGAAAGTTCAACTATATATACATATGTTTGATATTGTTTGAAATTATTTTATGGTGTTTCAGATGCAAGAAGGTGAAAAAATAGCGGGTAGAATGTCTTACAGAACCTTGAACGGGATAGATACCACAATTATAATGGAGTACATGGAAGGTAGTAATGAGAACTCCTCTAACGAAATACTCGAAAAAAACAAAGATTATTACATTGCAAGTGCCAATAAAACTATTGCATGGCTTAAATTAGCCAAAAAAAGGGTTGAACATGCACATATAGAAGATAATTGTGCCGAACTGATTGATGATAAGATTTCCAACTCTATAAAATGGCTTAACAGATTAAAAGATAATATAATTAGTGTCAATAATAAATCCAAACTTTTAGAACTTCGCCAATACAAAAAATGGCATGCTGTTAAATTAATACCCTCTGCTGCTGAGGGCATTAGTATTACGTCATTAATTAATCGAAAAATAGTTTATATTAGTGATACTAAAGAATTTCCTGATAAAAAGCTACTTGAAAGTGCTAGAATACATACTAAAAAAGCAAAATTAATTTTCCTTAGGCTTTTAAATTTATCAGAACAATCAAATTTTAAAGAAGCTGAAAGGTTGCGTATTGAAGGATATGAAGAGTGTGTAATTGCAGATAAAAAGATAAAAAAATATATACTAAATACACCACATACCTGATTGAATTTATATCTGTTTTTCCCTATTTTTTAATCTTATTACCTACATTGAAAGCTTGGCCAATCTTTTTACCTACGCTGTAGTATGCAAATGCTGCAGGGTCGAATATGAATGGTTTAATTTTAGTTATATCTGGTAGTCCATTGGAATCAACTGCAGTATCATCTACCTTAACATCCATTATTTCACCAGTTACTTGGATGTGCATTCCTAAATCCACTTCATGAACCAGTTTACACTCGAGTATAAGTGGAAATTCCTCAATAAATGGTGCATCAACAATTTCCGATTTTACAGGGGTCAGACCACTCTCTGAAAATTTGTCACTGTCCCTGCCCGATACAATTCCAAAGTAATCTGCCTCATTTACATAATGTTCTGAGGGAATATTGATTGTAAATGCCTTCCTTTCCATAATATTTTCCAAAGTGTACCTCTGCTTTTGAAGAGAAATAGAAACACATGGTGGTTGTGAACAAGAGATTCCCCCCCATGCAGCTGCCATAGCATCTGGTATTCCCCTCTTATCATATGTCCCCACAATAAAAACAGGGGTAGGGTAAACAATAGTTTTTGCTCCAATAGATTTTTTCATATATCTTCCTCCATTTACTGTTAATAATACATTAACTTATTATAACCACTTTGTGGCTTTTTTAGTATCAGGACGCGACTTACGAGGTGTTTCTGATGAAGGATAACCAATTGCACATCCATTAATACCATAATTTCCAACAGGGATGTCTAAAAGTTTCATGAACTCCTCCTCTTCTGCCATTTGAGATGTTAATGAAACCAGATGGAATCCAAGTTCCAGGGCTGTTGCTTTAAGCCACATATTCTCAAGACAATGAGCTATAGACTCCTGTTCAACTGGAGGAACTCCTCTTAACTCTGCAACAACAATAAAATATGGTGCTGTACCTACTCCAAGAACACCATGATCAACGATCATCTGAAGTTTCTCCATGAATGGCTGGACTCTGCTCTTAAGGAACGGTTTTTCAGCTATCATATTTTTAAAATGATTTAGACCTTCCTCTGCTTTTTTGCCCATGAGATCCCCAGCGATCTCAATACTTTTTGTACCATTTTCAAAAACAAAAAAACGTCTAAATTCTTCATTTTCTCCAACAGCTTGTGCAGCGTATGGTGCCATCATTCCNNGATTTTATGATTTCATCGAATACATTATTACAGTCATTATCTTTATTGATAGTCATTAAAAACCTCCAAAGTTTTTATAATACAATATTATTTTTAAAAATTTTTCTTAAAATTAAGTTTGTAATTTATTTTAATTATTATTAGTTATCAGATTAAGATCTAAATTACAAAACATTATATACTTTAAAGTTTACATGAAACATTAATTTATTAAATAGATTCTTGTTTATTTTAACGATATTAAAAGTGGAATTTAAAATGGAAGAAAAAAAATTCTTGGATCTTTTAGATAAGGAGCTAATGATCGCTCTCGGATGTACTGAACCAATTGCCATAGCATTTGTTGCTGCCCTTGCGAGAAAGCATGTTATGGGAAAAGTTATAAAAGTAAAAGTAAATGCTTCTTGTAATATTATTAAAAATGCCATGTCCGTTTGCATTCCTGGAACTAATAGTTGTGGTATAAACCTCGCTGCAGCATTAGGTGTGATTAAAGAAAACCCGGGAAAAAAACTCGAATTACTGGCAGACCTGAAACCAGAAGAATTGGAAAATGCCATAGAAATGGTAAGAATGGACTTAGTCATAGTTAAACTATCAGATTCCGCTAAAAAGTTATATATCGAAGTATTTATTGAAACTGAAATATCCAATTCCAGAGTAATCATCGAAGACAAACAAGACAATGTTGTTTTGATTGTAGTCAATGGTAAACCCCTAAAAAAAAGACAATTCAATAAAAATATAAAAAAAATGAAGATTTAAAACCCGATTATCTAAGTTTAAACTCCATATTGGAGTTTATTCAAAACGTAGACATAAAAAAACTAAGTTTAATTAAAAAAACTATTGAACTGAACATGAAAATAAGTTTAGAAGGTCTAAAAAGACCTTATGGACTATGTGTAGGAAGAAGTATTAAAAATAATATGGAAACTGGATTTCTAGCAGATGACATATTAAAACTATGCAATGGCATTAACAGCAGCAGGATCAGATGCTAGAATGGCTGGTATTAATTTACCCGTAATGAGCAACTCTGGTAGTGGAAATCAAGGCATTACAACCACCCTTCCTGTTATGGTCTATGCTGAGGGTTTTGATTTAGATAATGATGAACTTATTCGGGCTGTGACCCTCAGTAATCTAGTCACTATCTTATTAAATTAAGTTTAGGACGTTTGTCAGCATTTATGTGGTGCATCTATCTCTACCACATGGGCATGTTGTGGAATCATGAACTTAATGGGAGATGATGAATCTAAAATTAAATTATCAACAACAAAATATCATAGGAAACCTTACAGGAATGATCTGTGACGCTGCAAAGGCAGGATGTGCACTTAAGGTAGCAACCTGTACTAATGCAGCTATACAATCTGCTATATTGACATTGGGTAGTAATACAATATCATCGGCAGATGGCATAATTGGTAAGAACGCTGAAGAAACCATAGAAAATTTTTGTTTAATTGGAAATATTGGAATAATCGAAGCTGACGAAATAATCCTAGATATAATGCTTAAAAAAAAGAACTACCCTTTATTGAATAATATCATAAAAAATCAGCAATAGACCAAGCAATAGACCATAATTTTATAGAATAATAACCCAGTTTATGTTTTTGGCTTCGATTTTTTGTAAAGTCTATAAAATTTGACTGTGATGTAAGTTATCATTATTAATATGCCTATCAAAGCAGCTATTACTCCAATACTCATTAAACACCTTCCTTAATTAAAATTGATTTTATATTTTATTATAGTTAATAAACATTAAAGGTACTTAATAACTTAGGAGTTTAAAATGAGAAAACTTGTTTGGTGGGTATTCGCCGGTACTGCTGGGGGACCTAATCGTGCGCGAATAGTTATGATTTTAAAAGATAGACCATATAACGCACATCAACTGGCAGACAAGTTGAATCTTAACTATAAAACTGTACGCCACCATCTAAAAATATTAGAAGAAAATAATATGATAACATCTACTGGAAAAAATAAATATGGAGAATTATATTTTCTATCGAGTCAAATGGAAGAGAATTATGATATTTTCAAAGATATTTGGAAGGAATTGAAATAAAATAAATTTTAATCAAACATTATATCTATAAAAATTTATAGGGGAAAAAAAATGGTGGTAGAAGAGATAGGACCTATGGTAACTGTATTAATTTTGATTGCAGTGGCTGTTGGGATTGCTAATGTTATATTATTAGTAGGATTACTTCATACATACTGGAAAACTTATCAAGAAGTAAAATCTAAATTCACCATAGGCCTTTTGTATTTTGCATCATTTCTGCTTATCCAAAATATTTTAGTGACAATATTCCTAGCCATCCCTTTATTAATTCCGGTAATACCATTACAAATACCTGATTCTGATTTTGTAAGGCCTCACTTTGCATTTATCTTTGTCAACTTGATCCAATTATTAGCACTTACTATACTCTATAAGATCACCAAAGAATAAACCAATTAGAACTTTTGAGTTCATCCTGAGAACTGTCCTAAGAATCCTTTAACTGTATCCTCAACAGACTTTATCTCATCAACATTAGGCAAATCAGTGTTAAATGGGTATTCTTTTTCAAGGAATAATTCAAGAACAATCAATCCATTTTCAGTTACAACAGTTTGGAAACGTTTAAAGTCACCTTCAGGTATTTGACCGATTATTCCAACCAATTTTTCTTCATTTTTTTTGTCTAAGCCTTTAATTAAAAATTTTATGAAATGTCTCTCAGATTCAAGTGAATATCCATACTCTAAAACATTAACTTCAAACATATAATCACCAATTTATTTATCATCAGAAAAGTATTTAAGAGTATTTCCAAATTGGATTATTAAGAAATTTGGTGAGTGAAATAATTAGGATAAAAAAAATTTAGTATTAATTGTTCGATTACAGTTCAAAGATAATTCACTTATAAGATTTAAAAAAATTTATAACATGGGCTGTACTTTTAAGAACCATTAAAATGTGAATAATTTTTGATAGATCGATAAGTATATTCTTATTGGGTATAAACTATCTTATTGATTTAAAATCCTTATATTTTGTTTGGTGATGCCCATGAAGAAAATACTGTGGTGGCTTATTGCTGGTACAAAAGGCGGCATTAATAGGGCCAGGATAATAAATGTACTTCAACAAAGGCCTTATAACGCCCACAAACTGGCTGAAAAATTAGATTTAGATTATAAAACAGTAAGGCATCATATCAAAGTTTTAGAAGATAATAATATCATTACTGCATCTGGAGAAAAATATGGGACAATGTACTTTCTTTCATCCCCCATGGAAGAAAATTACGAACTTTTCCAACAAATATGGCATGAAATTAAGGAAGATTAACAGGTGATCGTGTGGTTGAAGAATTAATTCCGGGAAATGGAAGTTTTGGAGGAAATGGATCAGGGCAACCCCCATTAGATGATCCCAACTTGGCTATAATCGCGGCCATTGTATGTGCAGCTAACATTGGACTACTCCTAATACTGCTCATTACATATGTTGCTAGTTACAGGAAGCTCAAATCCCAGTTCTCTTTGGGTTTGGTCATATTTGCAACACTGTTGATAGTACAAAATATAATGTTCATGTTCTTCTTACTGGTAAGAGAAGGATTTCATGGTCCAGGAATGGGATTTCCAGTACTAAGTTTAAGTATCGTAGAGTTCGGTGCCCTTTTAGTTCTTTTGAAGACCACTTGGATTTGAAGTATAATATGAGATGTAGATAAACCTTATTCTTCTGAATCCTATTATTTTTTACTGGTCTTTAAATTAAGTTCTATACCATCTTTGTGTTAAGTAAGATTTTAAGAAAATTAAGATTATTTCAAATTTTACGCCGGGACTGGGATTTGAACCCAGGACGAGCA
The DNA here is from genome assembly GCA_003162115.1 of Methanobacterium sp. GTDB lineage: Archaea > Methanobacteriota > Methanobacteria > Methanobacteriales > Methanobacteriaceae > Methanobacterium_B. Next base: position 1,438 of record PMMV01000014.1, on the reverse strand, counting down.
GATGCTCAACAGGATTTCGAATCCTGCGCCTTACCTGACTAGACTATCCCGGCAATTAATAGATTTGATTATTTCAATTTATTCTATGTAAATGTTATTGAGATATAATTATTTGTTTTTCTTTAATTCAACTAAATTCAATATAATTTTTTAGAAAAAATTCAACTAATATGAAAGTCATATTAAATTTTGTTAAAGGTAATTTGGGGATGAAAACAATGCAAATCGATTTTAGCATGGAAAACATTAAAAAATGCCTTTGCATGAAATGTGCTGTCCAGATTGAAAGTAAATGCGTAAAAGATAAGGAAAAAATTATGTTATTAATAAAAAATCAGGACCTTGACAGTCCCATGATGATGGGACCAGATAGAGTGCCTGGACTTTACTGTTCTACTGATAAAGCAGTATGTAAAGATATAGACACAAAAAAAGTGTGTAAATGTATTGAATGTCCAATTTGGAATGAAAAATCACTTGAAGAAGGCACACCAAGCAGATATTTCTGTAAAAATGGAAAGGCAAAGTAATGCACATATGTTTCAATTTGATTAAGGTCTTAAGACTCTACGATTAAAAGTTTGTTGGTGAATAAAGGGGATTGCAAATTTTAACGTTGAACACAAAAAAATATTGGACTCATTTCTTCTTAAAATACCAGGCGTTGTATCGGGCAAGTTGTTCGGTTATCCAGCTTATTATGTTAATAAGAAACTATTTGCTTGTCTATATGAGAACGAAGTTGGTATCAAGATTCCTTAAAATTAAAGCAAATGAGCTGATAGGGTAAAAAAGGAATAGTTCACTTTCAACCTTTGGGAAGAGCAAAGATGAGAGAATGGATTCAAATAAATAGGGAAAGATCAGAAGATTATTTGAAAGATCAAGAAATATTTGATTTTTCAATAAAATTTGTATCATCATTGGGAAGTAAAAATACTTGAACTAGGATAAATAATTTGTTATTTCCTAAAATTGATTTTATTATTTAGTATTCAGTTCTTGAATACACAATTACACTTTTTTTTGGGTATCGGTTCATCATGATATGATAATAGATTATATATTCTGATATCCTCATTATTAGAGTGATTTTTAGTTCCTATTCAATTTCAACTAATATTTCATTTCTTCTGAAGAAACCCGGTACCGCTGGGTTGTTGTACTGTGCAACTACATAGTTGGATTTAGGTTTTAGATTATTTACCTCAAGCCATTTCTTTATTTCTTCCATCTTTTCCAATGCCAACTTCTTTTTAACACGTCCTGAAAATCTCAGTACTGCAGTTTTCTGATTTTTAACTTCTTTGAATTTAATTCTTTTATCATCCGGCTCTGGAAGAGTTTTTAATGTATATTTTGCCGGCATTGTAAAAGATATCCTGTGAATCTTTTCTCCGGATGCTTCCACTGTCACAGGAGCAGCCATAGGTATCTT
>PMMV01000053.1 GCA_003162115.1 Methanobacterium sp. | reverse complement strand
CCATTTCTTTGGTCATTATGGCCCCGTTAATGCCGGGTTCTTCATCTTCTCCTGTGGTTACCAACCAATAGTCAAATGGACCATCCCATTTTTCTACTTTCCATCCAAACACTTCTTCATAAAATTTTGCAGCTCTTCCAGGATCATCTGCAGGTATTTCAAACCATATCACTCTTGACATTTTATACCACCCCTTTAACTATAATAAAAAACGATTATTCAACAACGTATTCCATCTTATTACATTTTTATTCACCATAATAAATAAATTTTATTATTTAGAATTATATTTTGGTAAACAAATTGTTTAAGATTTAATGAATAAAACATGATCCATGACTAAAAAAACAGTGCTTTGCTACGGTGATTCAATTACATGGGGTAAGAACCCTGCTGATGAAAAAAGAATGAGTGCCGATGAAAGATGGACCGGTGTACTTAGAAACGGATTAGGGAATGATTATTCGGTAATAGAAGAGGGATTATATGGAAGAACCACAGTTTGGGATGATCCGGTCAGTGGTGCATATAAAAATGGTTTAAATTATCTAATACCTTGTCTTGATAGTCATAGACCAATTGATCTCTGCATTTTAATGCTTGGTACCAACGATCTGAAGAAAAGATTTTCATTATCTGCAACTGAAATAGCTCGTGGAATTACTGTTTTAGTTGAAGTTATTATGAAAAGTGAAACAGGACCGGAAGACTCAGCACCAAAAATTCTTCTTTTGGCTCCTCCTCAAATAACCAAGACCAGCAAATTCTCTGATGAATTCAGAAACTCATACAATAAATCACAGAAATTACCTGGTTACTATGCTAGAATTGCAAATGATTACAGCTTAGAATTTCTTGACACCTCAAAGATAATAGTAGCCAGTGAACTTGATGGTGTGCACCCAGATGTAGGTGAACACCTCAAACTTGGAAATGCAGTCCTTAAAAAGGTTAAAGAGATTCATGGAATAAACTATCCTAAAAATTAATAAAATATTCATTCCTTTTTTTATTATGACAAGTACAGTAGAGCAGCTGATCTTGCAAAGTATATGTATAGATAGGGAATTAAAACAACTGAAATTAACAATCCACCAATATCGATATTGTTGATTAAACTAAAGATAACTATTATTAGTGTCCCTATAACTCCAAGAATACTCAGAAAAATAATTCCTGTCAACAAGTACCATATTATTAAATTAACCCATCCTATGTGCCAAATTTTTTTATATATCTCGTGGAATCTAAAGGCAGCTCCGAGTTTATCATTATTATTTGCCATATTTACTAATGATACAATAAATAGGGGTAATATTATAATAATATAGAACATCGCATAAATAAACCCAATCCCTGCCCCTAAACTCATCAGAACACCGATTAAATTTTGTAGATTGAAACCATTAAGTAATGCTTGATTTACAATAATTTGGAGAGCTGTAGAAGATAATACTGTAAAAACTATAATAACCAGGATTAGGGGGATCATGAATACAATTCCAACCAGGAATACTTTAATACCGTCGCTTAACATTTCAAATATGGAATTGAATTGGGGAAGTTTTTGTATTCCAAAAAGCGATGTTTTTATGATTCTTAAAAAGTAACCAGTAAAATATATACTAACAATTAATTCAATAAAAACTAAAAAGACTATTAGATAAGGGTTAGTAAGACCATTTAACGTGATAAAACCTCTAAAAACTGCAGTAGTAGTGAATAATCCTATAAATCCATATATCAAAACTTTCTTCCAATCAGAAAGTGGATATCTTAAAGCATCCCATACTATTTTCTTTACGTTCATCTATTCCGCCTATTTTTTTAAATTGGTTTTTTGTATTACTACTATAACAAAACGAAAACTTACTTCTATCGATTCGCTGGTTTTATTAATGAACCTTTTTATACAAATGTAACAATACGATTATATCGTGTATATTGGATGATTCATACCTATTTATTCAAATTATAATTTTATAAAAAAAATATTGATGAAAAATTGGGGAAAATTAATAATGTCAAGGATATCATCTACTGAAAGTGATGGCATACAAAAGTACAATGATTACTTTAAAGGTCTTTACAATCGAAATAAAAAGTTTTTAATTATTTCTGCAGCTTTTTATTTTTTAGCCCTTTTTATAGGCCTTCTTATTGGATATTTCCTACCCAGCAGTATTGAACCTTTTCTATTAAGTATAATCAGAACAGACAGGATGTTTGTACGTCAAAACGGGATAAGCACTCTATCAATACTCACACACAACCTATATAGTGTATTTTTAACCTATGCTGGCGGAATAATAGGGATAATAACAGCTGCTATCCTATTTTTAAACGGATTTACATATGGATCTTTTTTAGGATATCTATCATCGAATCACCAGATTGCCAGTACGATAGGAAATGTAACTCCCGCGCTCTACATTATCTACACCGTACCACATGGAGTATTCGAAATCACCGGTTTTATTATAGCAGGTGCTGCTGGATTCAGGCTCACTATAGCAATTGTTGATATGTTAAGAAGCGACAGTCTTGTAAGTGATCATTATTGGGAATTTAAGGATTCGATAGCAATGCTAGGAATTTCTATAGTGTTGATAATTATTGCAGCAATTATTGAAGCTAACATTACTCTGCATTTAGGAAATTACATAACTCACTTACTTTAATAAATGATATTTACTGGTAGGTTGAAATCCTTAAGTGATCCGTTTAAAGATTTTTTTTAATATCTGTTTGGATCTCATTTTTTCACTGCATCAGTTAAAGGCGGTACATCTGCATTATTCTGAGTGTTAGCATTATCTGATTGAGTTTTGTTATCCACGACTCTAGCAGCGAAGTAAAAAGCTACGATGGTGCTGACTATGGCCCNNCCGAAATTCCATTTTTCTGTTATGAGATACGTTCCAAAAAGAACAAATGTAAAGGTTACCAATCCTACAAGTCCCAAACCTGTTAAAGGATTAATTTTGTCGTATAACACAATGTAAATACTGATCAGAAGACCTAACAATATGAGTATTGGTCCTAAAATTTTTCCTAAAACTATCCAATTATTTTTAGTTTTATTATCACTTGCTGATCCATTGGTCATATAACGCCTCCTTTTTAAGCATATAATATGTACAATTATTAATATTTTTTTGTTATTTTCAATTCAAATAATATTTAGAATTGAGTTAGTNNCAGAAAATGAGAATTTTAAATTTTAATATTCGTTTTGGCTGTGAAAAAAGAACTGCAAAAATTGTTGATTACCTTTTAAATAATGATTTTGACATGATAATCCTTACAGAATTTGTTAAAAACGATAATGGCAAAGAGATTATATCTAAATTAGTTGATAAGGGATATAAAACACAACCATCTAATGAGAATGGGGCATTAGGTTCATTTATTCTATGTAAAGAAGTTTTTTTGACTAAAAATGTTGAGGATAGTTGGGTTGAAGTTTACATTCCTAAGATGGATTTATATGTGCTGGGAGTTTATGTTCCAGATACTTCTGGTGTTGAAAAGAATCAATTCTGGAAGAAAATTTTAGACTACGCAGAAAAGAATAATGATAAAAAGGTTCTAATAACAGGTGACTTTAACAGTTGCAACAAAGAAGATACTGGCATTAAATCAGAGTACAATTCTAAGGATTTATTGAAACTTGGTGAATTAGGATACATTGATCTGTGGAAGTACAATTCAAAAGATGAGTCGGATAGATATACTTGGTTTCACTACTCAGGAACTGGATTCAAATTGGACTATGCCTTCGTTTCATCGAAGCTAACAGCAACCTTAGAAGATGTATCTATTTACTCAGATTCACAAATCAGGAAATCGAAAATATCCGATCATTCACCATTAGTTGTCATCTAAACAAATAAAATCACATACAATGTTCCACTTTTAAAAAAGAATTATAGAAATTTAAAGACTCATAATCGCTTTTACTATCATATCTATAGGCAACATGATAATATAAACTGTTTGGGAATATTCAGGGATTACAAAGGAAAGTGCCAGCGCTAAAACAGCAATGAGTATGAAAGAGAAATTTACAATTTTAGTGAATGCAATTTGATCAGCGTCAACTTTTTCTTCGATAAAATTTTTATGATCAGCGTAATGCCAGTTTAGATACAAAAGGGAAGCTATTCCTAGCATGTTTAAATTAAAAATAACATTTGAAATGGTAAATTGTCCATAATCTCCTGTTAAACTAGCTGAAAATGGAACCAATACTATAAATAATAGCCAAATAACATTTATCCATAGCAGTGTACCGTTCATCAGATTTATCTGTTTGAAAATACGGTGATGTATTTTCCAGAAGATCGCCAGAAGAAGAAAGCTTACAACTAACGATATAAAGTTGGGTATAAGGTTAAAAATAGCATTTGTAACGACTTCATTCGATAATGGCCCATTTATTTGGGGAACAGCTAAACCCAAAACCAGCAAAGTCATGGCAATAGCAAAAATTCCATCCACCAGTGTCTCGAGTCGTTTCGTATCCATATATTGACTAAAAGTATAAGATTCACTCATTTGAATAATCTCCAGAAAATTGCTAACTAATCACCAACTCAAAATATATCATATTAAATATCTGCTCATATCTAGTTTATTCTTTATAATAATTCAGTACATTTCATTAATAAAAGTTTTGTTAATATACAGTGCTAATTTTGAGGATATAAAATGGTTTGTTAACAAAAACTTAGAAAAATAATTGGATACAAAGATCCAAACCTTCGAACTATTTTCAAAAAAACAAATTAATATGAATTAGAAACTTAACAAAAAAAATATATTTCAATATTTTAATTTCGTTATATTTTTTTGAATAAATTTCTTTTTCCAATAAAAATCAGCATTGGATACTTGTAATAAATTGATCATATTATTTTTATGAACATTAAAGAGTTTGAGGGATCAGTTCATGGACCAATTTGAATTATATCTTATCTTGGAAAAAGCTAAAACCTTACCACTAGAGCCAGCAGAAATTCAAGAATTAAGTCAGACATCGGAAATACAGTTAACAATGAACCAAATAGGGTTATTAAACAAACCTATAGATGATATAAATGAAACAGTAACTCAAATCATCAAAGACTTGAATAAAACTCTGAATTAATAATTATGGGTAAACAATTTCTAAAAAGACTTTTAATTAGCTGTAGATAGAAATTTTTAATAATAAATATCAACATAATATACTATTGAATAGCATAATCATCGATGTAAAATCGTGTAAAGGTGATAAAAGGGTTTTAAAAAACGGTTAGAACAGATTCTAAACCTATAGTACATAAAACATTTAAAAAAATTGAAAATTGTTTTTTTAGCTTTTTAAGAAATGTTATATGGAGTTTGATATCCATGACGAGTCCAGATAATTGGAATGTTGTTGAAACATTGCTTAGCAATGTATTAAATGAAGAGGAAGCAAAAAAATTGGTATATGCAATACAAACATCTGTGAAACACGATTTTGAACAGATCTTGAATGACTTTGCAAAAAAGATAAATGAACCGGTTGAAATTCTGCTAATTGGAAATGATCCCAAATTTATGCATGAATTAATTTCATCTTTTGGACGATCAAAACTTATTTCAAGTATACGCTTTACAGGAGCAGTGGAAGAAGCCAGAAAAATGATATTCCAACAAGGGGTGTTTACTGATTTTCCTATAGCAAATATTATAATATTTGATTTTCCTACTTTAGAAGGAAAGGAGGGTTTAGAAGTTCTAGAAGAAATTATGAAAAAAAAGAGTATAATAAAGGATGTACCTGTGATTATTTTAAATGATGATTTTGAAAAAGTGAAACATCTCGAAAAATATCATCCTGATCTTTTCCTAACTAAACCCAATAATTTCGAAGAATACAAAAATGTAGTAGAGTCAATAAAAAAATTCTGGCTCACCTATACATCAAATACAGAATAGGATACCATAAGTACGTAAATTCAAAAAGTCATATTTTCTGGTATAAATTAAAAAAATAATATTTAATATAGTCCTATTTGTTCCTTTAAACTTTTAATAATCAAAGAAGTTATGAAAAGTAAATAAATCATTATGACAATAATATATATGGTGAAAATTAAATGTTACATTACAAAGGAGTAATAAGTGAGCAACCAGGGATAAAAGTTAAACCTATAGGAAATAGTGATAAAGAATGGATTGAAACTTTATTGTTTTATGATGATGAACTTTGTGACGAAAAATCTTGTTTTTTAGTTGAAGACCAATTACAAGAACACTTCAAATCCGAACCTGGTGTTCATATACAGGTCCACTATGATAAGGAAGATAATCGAGTAATTATTGGAATGACCATATTTTTCGATAAAGAAGAGGATAAATCTAATCTATCAAAGTACAAATCTTCCTTCGAAAAATATTATAATAAAACATTTTCTCACCCTACTAAATCAAAGTATTAGATGTATTCCCCTATTTTTCGATTTAGTCTAATGTGTCATCTGTTTGAGTTGATTATTATTAAATTAATTTCAACAGATTTAATTATTAAAAAAAATTTTTAATTCTTTTGCGACTCTTTCTGGTTTGTCACATCTTTCAGTTGAGGTTATGACAAATGATCAATTGACTCCTAATCAGAAAGTCGGATCATTTTATCCCGACTATTTTGACAGTCATGGTTGGGGTTTTGGAGTTTCTATAAACACTAAGCGTGATGATGTCTGCAGTTCCCGGAAGATTCAGCTGGGATGGTAGTTTAGGCACTTCTTGGTGGTCTGATCCACAGGAAGATATATTAGCTATCCTTATGACATTGCGCATTGAATTTCCCTTAATTTCTGGTGTATATCTTGATTTTTGGACCTCTGTGTATCAAGCCATCAACGATTGAAAACATGAAGCTTAATAGTTAATAAAATCATTCTTCATTTTATAAATTAATTAAAAACAAGTAATAGAAAGCAACAGCCACTAAAACAACTAGTATATTAACTATCAAACGTTTTAAAAACTCATATCTAAAATATTTAAAATCTAAAAAGACTATAATTGCTACGAATAAAATTACATATAGTATATTAACTGTTAAATTCGCCATTTAAACACCAATTGTTTTTTATAAGACATTTATTATTTAAATTTATGTTTATACATAAAAATGTCATTTATTCTAATATTATAACAAAAAATAAGATATGATTCCCTTAAATAAGATTATTTTGATTTATAATAATAATCGAAAAGGGGATCTTAAATACTTTTCTTGAGTAATTATAGTATGAAATATGATAACGAGAAATTTTAAATTATATTTAATGAATTTGAGAAAAAAATACCTAAGCAGGATATAATGGACTACGATAGCGTTTTAATTGAGTTGAATGAATTAATTGAAAGCATAGATGGTGTAATGGACATTATGATTGAATCCACTAAAGAGGTAATAGATATTGGAAATGTAAATTATGAATTAATGAATACCATTAATAGATTAGATATTGTTATAGACAGCCTGAAAGATTCAAATGAAAAAAGCATGCTTGAAACTGCCAAAGACAATATCACTTACGCTAGTTTGGATATAATAGACGATGTGGATATTTTCAATAAGATTAAGAGATTAGGAATCGCTAAAAGTATTTTAATATACATTAAACTAAATTGGAATGGTAAAGAGCTTTCATAACTTAATTTCTTCCTTTATTTTCCTTATGACCCAAATTTATCAGTTTCAGATCATTGGTTATTACATAACATATCATTTTCATTATTAAAAATGAGAATTTCAATAACAAAATAAACATAATATAAAATTATACCAGATAGCTACGATTTTCAACAATAAATCGTTTATATCACATCTCTGTTTATTCATACTGATAACAAAAACCTTCTTTAATAGATTTTTATTAAGTTACAAGAGACTGATAATGTTAGCAATAATTTTTCGATTTTTTGAGAATTATAACTTCATCAATAACATTTAAGTAAAATTAAATTCTACAATTAGGTTTTTCAATAAAATTTGATTCTATTGTAAATCAACCAGGAGTGTATCCCTATCTATTATAACATCATAAGTTTTAAGATTTCTAGGAGACTTCAAAACTTTACCTAAAGATAATTTAATACCACCCCAGTCTGTCCAACGTATTACATGACCATCTGTGAGGTCGAATTGACTGTGATGTCTTGGACAGGTAACAACAGTTCCTTCCAATTTTCCCATGGATAAATTACCACCCATATGTGGACATCTATTGTCAGAAGCATAGTAGCTATCTCCCACTCTGGCTATCATGATTTCACGGCCTTCGATATTTACCATTCTCATTTCACCATCATTTAACTCATCCTTATTTAAAAAATTTCCACTATACTCATTATTAATTCCCCCCCCAATACATAAAAATTGACGATTATATGGAATTTACTTAAATATTTGTTTAATTTCAAAATGGGATTCTATTAATTTATATTAATTCCATTTGATTATCATCTGAAAATATATTCTGTTTATAATTTTATATCAAGAAGATTTATAATTTATGGTGTACATAAATGTAATAAGGTGATTTAAGATGTATAAAATGTCAAAACTCAAATTTTTCCTTTTGAACCATATTTTGATGTTATATAAAAAATTGAGCTATTAATAATATTATGACATGATTTGAATCAATTTAATCTTTATAAATCAGTTAGTGTTACAGGATGTATCCCCAAATATATTTTCAGAACCGAATAAATTTGTTTACTATACCTTGAAAAAATAAGTAAAAGGATCTTATATGGCAGATAATAAAATTGTTCCAAATACCGGTGAAAACATTGAGAAATGTCAATGTCTTGAATGTCCAATCTATAATAAATGTATGAAAGACCATGATGAACACCTATTCTGTTCAAGGGGAATTAGTATATGTGATCTTAATAAAACAGGTTGTAATTGTCCTATATGTCCCATATGGATAGAATATAAATTNNAAATATGTATTATGAAATCCATGGTTAAGGCAAGCCTCTGGTTCTGCTTCATGGTGCTTTATCTGAAATCAAAACCTCTTTTGGAAAGTTAATACCTCGCCTGGCTGAATCTAGCAAATAATTGCTATCGAACAGCAGGCTCATGGACATACCGAAGATGTTGATCGTCCACTCACCTTGATCAGATGTCAAAAGATACTGTTGCAAGTTTACTTGAAGGAATGGAAAATTTAAAACCCGAAAATTTGAATGGAACCCCATGGCAAAAGAATATTTAAGAATAGCTCCAGATCCTGAAGATTGGTCTGCATTAGTATATAAAGTTAAGGAGATGAATTTAAGTATTCCAGATTGGCCAGTAGAAAAAATTCATTCAATTAGAGCTCAATCAATGATCATAATAGGGGATTCTGATATTGTACTCCCTGAACATGCTGTGGAAATGTTTAAACTGATGGGTGGTGGAAATGGTGACTTATCAAGTTCTCAGCTATTAATACTCCCGGGAACTACCCATATAACAGTTTTAGACCGTGCAAATTGGTTTATTCCAATGATTGGAGAGTTTTTAGGCCCTACAAAATAATATATATATTTATGGTTTCAATCGATGATGGAATTCAAATAGAAATTAATCTTGATAAGAACTTACAATATATAAGATCAATTTTGTTAAACCATAGAATTGTTTAAAGATAATTAAATGCAGACAATAATGGTTTCATAAATAGAGATATGAAATTCATCGAGGGATAATATGAGCATATATTATGGATCAAAAGAAGTTAAGATAATTCAAGATTTAGAAGGAGAAGATGTAAAAGTTCAATATGAAGACAGAATAATTGATGTGCCTGTTATTGAATTGGAAGCAGACGGGGGAATTTATGAGATTCATGATGCAATTCAGGAACTGAAAAAGCAAAGTAAATCCAAAATGGAATAGAATTCTAAATTTANNTATTCAACATATTAGTTTAAATTATATATTTAGAAATTGAAATTATTATTAAAATACCGAAATAAATGAACAATAATTAAACAAAATAATTGTAAGATGAGGTCTAAAAAAATGACTATCAAAGGACTATACGTAATTGAAAATAATCCATATCCAGATTTTAAAGAACTGGAAAACAGGGGATTAACCCATGTATTCTATTCTGACAGTTTTTTACTGAATAATTTCACCACATGTAAAAACAATGTATTGGAACTGGTCAATGAAATGGAAGGCACCGATCTAAAACTACATATAAATTTAAATGCATTTAAAGCAGCAGATCAATCATCTCTTGTAGATCCTACCAATAAAGACCATCGTAACCAGTTGAAAACAGCTTTAATTCAATTATTATCGGATATACCAGCAGTGGATGGAATTATTTTTGAAGATTTCCACTGGCAGATGTGGAGCGGTTACGATGTGGTTCAACAAGGTGAAATACTAGCCGAATTTGCTAAAGAGATGGTTGAAGCCATCCATAGTGTAGATGAATCAAAAAATCTATCAGCATCAATGGTCTGGACATCCCCCGCTCTCGGTTTAACAGCAGCAGAATTAGATTTTGTAATACCCAAGATATATTCTCCCAAGAGTTCGGGCATACCACTTTCAACAACAATTAAAAAAGTTCTAGAAAAAATAGATGCTAAAAAGATGATAGTTGATCTTATAACCTATGATTCAGCTGTAAATTTGACTCCAAGGAGTTTATCTGATATCTACAACGAAATATCAACGGTTATTAAATTTAATGGTGCTAACTACTGTTTGTATGCATCTCCATGGATTCCGTACGGTTTAGGATTTCCTTCAGAAGACTATTCCTTCACAGAAATAAATGTGAATTTGGATTTAGTTTCAAAACATAAAGTAATTCCAGAAAAATCGAGTAGAATTATTACCATAAGCTTTTTAGACCAGAATAATAACCCACTTTCTAATGACCTTTTGTCCACCCTCGTTGGAGAGTATAAAATAATTGATCAATCTACTGGAAGACTTATTAAGGATTTTACGCATTTTATTCCGGATAATTCAATCTACGAGCTAACCATATCCAGTGATGAAAATAGGATTATAAATCCTGATGTATCACAAGAAAATCATATAATTACGGTTTCAGTTGTTTATGGAGATGGTAAAAAGGAAAATGAGGAATTATTATTAACCATCCAGAATTTATTGGGAATTAATTGAGGATCTAATATCCCGATAGGTACGAATAAATCGTGCTTTTTTTTCAAGATTTATATTTTTTTAGTAACCCATAGAACCATGTTGGTTAGAAGCTGAGGGTTTTCTGGACTAAGCTCAGGATGAGGGCCGCTTAGGATAACCCTACCAGATCCATATGTGTCTCCTATGATTGCTGCATAATTTTGATAACCAGTATTATTGTCAGCAAAATTGGCCATTACTATCTGTGAATCGTTTGTGCTCATGGCAGGGCCGTTTTCCATGTGGATATTCATTAATGAACTGTTAATTATCTTGTTTCCAAAATCTGTACTCGATATTTGTAATAAACCCTCATAATTTTCTGTATAGGTGGTAACCTCGGGTGCAAGTCCCCAGCCAGAATAATATCCATTTATATAGTCGGATGCAATATAAGCTCCTGCACAGATCCCTATATATCCCTTACCACCTTGTACGAATTGTTTTATTGCTTGGCTATCAATATCATCACTGTCAATATAGTATGAAAATTCCCCACCAGGCATTATTAATACATCGTATCCGGATAAGGTGTTAGAATTGATTATACCGGTAGTTGAATACTGGAATTTGTTGTTTGGACTGATATTCTGGTTATTACTATCATTTAAACAGTCTTCAATACCATCAACACTGCTATCCATTACTCCATCCCCATTGTATATCAATACTTTAGTAACTGATGTTGTATTATTATTCCCATTATCTGAGCTACTCTGGGCTAATAAATTACCCATACTGTAAACTAATACTATGATTATGACTATTGAAAAAAATATTAAAATTTGTTTATTTCTCTCCATTAATCCCACTCTATCTCTTATTGTTAAATCTAAAGTTATTTTTATATTTTTTTCAGAAACTTCTGTATATTCTATTTATGTCTAATAACTAATATTTTACTCATCAATACTTAAAATATAACGTGTTGACATCCAATCTATCATCAAATATTGTTGTTTTACCCGTCTATTTCTGTTCCAGTCACAAATATAGTTATCTCATTTTAATTCTTTCAGATTCTACTGAGGTATATTAAATATATTATTTATAACCTTTTTTTACCCATTTATGGGAACATGAGGTACTATGTACAAAACAAGTAAAATTAAGGGATTAAATGATTAAACAAAATAATAAAATCATTAGATTTAAAAATGAAAAAATAAAATAAAAATTTTCAGGGCCCATAAATGAGAACCCTATTCAATGTTAAATTCTTTTACAAGGAACTTAAACCTTTGGAAATTGCGAATTGCG
>PMMV01000124.1 GCA_003162115.1 Methanobacterium sp. | reverse complement strand
TTGATATCAAAAATTTGATATTATAACTGGCATTATATTTAAATAATTATAAAGGAAGGTTAAATTTTATTAAAAATGGAGGTTTATCAATATGGATTTTAAAGACTGTATAAAATTTGCCAATGAAACACCACTTTGCTACCTATCAACAGTAGATGGAGATCAGCCACGAGTAAGGCCACTTGGAATCTGGTTCGCTGACAATAGTGGGTTTTATTTCCTGATAGTATCTGGAAAAAAAGATATGTATCATCAGCTTCAAGCAAATAATAAGGTAGAAGGATGTTTCTTTCAACCAGGCGAAGCAGCAGTTCACCATGAATACGGTAAGAAACCCCTGGAAAGTGTTTCGCCTATGATGAGAGTTGCAGGCAAAGTTGAGTTCGTAGACGACCCAGAACTCAAAAAAAAGGCCTTAGAAGATAGACCAATCCTTAAAAAACTGGGCATGACTTTTGACGATCCAAGATTAATAATTTTCCGTATAGCTAAAGGTGAAGCCTATTTCTGGACTAGGGAAACAAGTTTAGAGCCTAAGAAATTTATTAAATTTGGAGATTAAATTTTCATACTTCTTTTTTATGCATATTTTGTGTATTCGGGCCCAGTAAGCTGTCCATCCATCATATCATATCATCTCCTGCAATGACTGTTATCAGTTAGTCTTTTTTAAATTTGAAAACTATTTTGAAAAATAAGGATAATCACCACAAGTATATATACTACTTCATATCAATTAATTGATATCAAAAATTTGATATTATAACTGACAAGTAAAGTCAGAATTTAAACTATTATATCTGAAAAAAAAATGTCGAATAATAAGGAAGATAATCTGAAAAAATTCTTAATGAATTTCTATGAAATAGGAGGATGAGGAATGAAACAGGTCGGAGAGTTAAGAATGTGGATACTTCATGTAATAGATGAAAATGGACCTAGTAATGGTGTAGAAATTATGGCTAATGTCCAAACACATTATGATTTCCAGTTTCAAATGCATCATAAAGGTACCCATATACATCCACATCCTGAAGGCAAAGTGCAATCGAAAAGACTTTTACCTGGTTCCATATATCCTATGCTAAAAAAAATGGTATCTGAAGGTTTAATAACCAAACAAGATGATGGAAAATATGATTTAACCGAAAATGGGCAAATCGTAATAACTAATTTATTTGAACATTTTCAATCACGTAATAAACATATGAATAGTAAAATGATTTCAATAGAAAATTCATTAGAGGCAATGAATTGGCATGTATCCCACATGGAAGACATTGATAAAGAAAAAATTGCCCCTCACAAAGAATCAATTGAATTACTCATTGAAAGAATTAAAAAAATAAAAGAATCGCTGAAATAACTTTAAATTAGATTATTATAAAAAATCGCTAGAAGAAGCGAATTTGCTACCTATTTTTTAATTTTTATATAGGTTAGCTATGGCTATCTTCAAATTTCGAATTATGACCAAAAATGGGAAAAACAGACAATTGAAACTAAAAATGCAGATAGCAGGTTTGAATTAATAATACGAGATCTATAAAATTACTATTCAATTAAAATAATTATTTTTAGATTTCTATACTTCCTACCTACTTATTTTGTGAGTAATATTTTTTTATTCAATAGTAATCTTTCTTATAAATAATGATAAAGGTTAAAATAAACGAAGCCAAAGTATTAAAGAACATGAAATATTTCTCTGTCTATTGGGAAAATAATTGAGATTCAGAAAAAGAAAGTTCATAGGAGTAAATATGAAAAAAGTTTACAAATTATTCGGGATTATTGGACCTTTGATATATATTCTGGCAGTTTTCATTGGTGGGGCAATTAGACATGATTACAGTGCTCTTTATAATGCTGTAAGCGAACTTACAATGGCAAATGCCCCGAATAAACTGTTATTAGATATATTATTTGGTATTTATAATGTATTCCTCTTGATTTTCGGACTGGGAGCTTATCTTGATTCTAGTATAAACAGCAAAAAATATGACGCTGCCACAATTATTCTGGTAATTATAGGTGTTCTGGGCTTATTGGTTCTAATTTTCACACAAGATCCCCGAGGATCAGCAGCTACACTTCATGGTACTTTACACATACTACTATCCGGCTTAACTGCTGCGTTAACTATAATCTCAGTAGTACTTGTTGGGCTCAGTTTTAAAAAATATTCTAATTTAAAAGGTTTCTCCTGGTATTCTTATATCACAGCAGCATTGATTTTTATTTCAGGAGGAATTGGTGCTGCTTCATTAGCCAATAATGGTACATATGGTGGACTATTTGAGAGAATAACTATATTTCTGTTCATGATATGGGTTATGTCCCTATCTTATATCATTTTAAAAGATAAGATCGAAATTGTTTAAAATATGATTCTTCAAAGGATAAAATGGGCTTAATTATCTCATGCCAGTATTAGAATAAACAAAAAATGAAAAAGATGAATTATTTAGAGGGAATGATTTTATGTTCTTTCTTTATATTTCAACTCCTTGAATCTGATCTTAAATTCAGCACCCTTGATACTTTTAATTGTGATTTCACCGTCAATTTGTTCTGTTAAACTTGTAACCAGTAGAAGTCCAAGGGATTCTATGTGTTTTAAATCGAGGTTGTCGGGTAATCCAATACCGTTGTCGCTGATGATCAGCTCATACATTTCTTCAACTAGTTTAAGTGATACGAAAATTTCTCCCTTCATACCATCCGGGAAAGCATATTTTAGACTATTAGACACTAATTCGCTAATAATCAAACCACAAGGAACTGCAGTTTCTATATTCAAATTCACATCATCCACTTCAAGTACTGGTTTAATATGTCCGCTTTTAATATTATAGGAATACAATAGGTTAGAAACCAGACTTTGGATATAATCAGCAAAATTGATTTGAGTTAAATCTTCTGATTGATACAGTTTTTCATGGATCATAGCCATAGATTTTACTCTATTCTGGCTTTCTTTTAGAACATCCACTGCTTCCTCATCTTCCACATAACGGCTTTGAAGGTTCAATAAACTTGAAATGATTTGCATATTGTTTTTAACACGATGATGTATTTCCTGGATTAAAATTTCCTTTTCTCTAACAGAAGCTTTTAACTTATCTGTGGCGATTTTTTTCTCTGTTACATCAGTGGCAATTATCATAACAGCATAAACATTTTCATTCTGTTTTAAAGGTATTAACTGTGATTCTACCCACCGTTTAATACCATTTTTGTCAATGATCCCGTATGGAAACGGTTTCAATCTTTGACCACGTAGAACTTTGGAAAATATTTCTCTCTGAAATGGTATATCCTCCTCAGGAAACAAACCCAGTTCTATAAACCTTTTATTTATCAGATTATCTCGAGTTGTACCTGTAAAACTCGCTGCTGCATTGTTGATCTCCAAAATTTTACCTTCTCTATCAAGGAGTACTGTGTAGGCCGGATCCGATTCAAAAAGCATTTTATACTTCTCTTCACTATCCCTTAAAGCATCTTCCATTTCCTTACGTTCCTTTATAGGATGTGTTGTAACCACAATTCCTGCTATACCTGGAACGTCGGTCAAATTCTGGGATGTAAACTCGACTGGAAGGTATGTACCATCTGCTTTTCTAATTCTGAATTCTGTTGGGATTCCCGGATTTTTATTATCATAAACTTCCTTTAAATCCCTTTTAACCCTCTCCTGATCATCTGGATGTACGAAGTCAATTGGATTTTTACCAACGAAAGAACCTTCAGGATAACCGAGAATATGTACTGAGGAAGGGGAATCGAAAACAATGGAACCATGTTCATCAAGAATCCGAATAATTTCAGTTGAATTGTAAATTAAAGACCAGAATCTTTTTTCACTTTCTATCAATTTATTCTCAGCATTTCTACGTACTGTGATATCAGATTGTGTACCTACCATCCGTATAGGCATTCCGTGTACATTTCTCTCAACAACGCGCCCTTTAGTCAGAATCCAAATCCATTTATCAGATTTTGTCCTCACTCTCAACTCAATTGAAAATTCTTCTCCTGTTTTAAGGTGTTTGTTGATCTCCTCTTCTGCCAGATCAATATCTTCAGGATGTATCAAACTTCTCCAAGATTTATAATTCTGAAGGAACTCATATGGTTCATATCCTAACATAGTGTAAAAACTTGGGCTGAAAACCGTCTCTCCTGTCGGTATACTCCAATCCCACACCCCCTCGTTAACAGCATCAAGGGTAAGTTTCAATCGTTCTTCACTTTTTAAAAGTGTTTTTTCAGCAAATTTACGTTTCGTTATGTCTAAAATTGATGCTAATTGATTTTTGGTGCCTGGAATAGTCACAACGGTAATTAAAACATCCTTTATTTTTCCTGTCTTATATTTAACACTTGTTTCGTATTCTCGTGGATGTGCATCTGGATTATTTCTTAAAACAAAAAATCTTTTTGACTTATCAATGTCTGATTCAACAATAAATTCTGTCCATTTTTTTCTTCCCTCAATTTCTTGTCTTTTAAAACCAGTAAGTCTTTCGAACTCAGAATTCAATCTGGAAATTTTCATGTCTTCATCAATTAAAATAATGGCTGTTCCTGTATTTTCAAAAATTGCCCTGTAATAAATCTCACTCTCGCGAGCTAACTCATCTGCTTTTTTACGATTTAAAATCTCCTTTTCAGCTGCTTGATACAGTCTTTCATTCTCATTTAAGGTTATCACCTGACAAATAATCACAAAAAAAATTATAAATCCTACTCCTAATTCAATTATTTCCATATTTAGAGTTGTTAAATTTTGATTTGCCCATGCGAGTAATGTAAATGCGATTAATACCCATATAAGGGGGATATATGAAGTTATATTAGATCTCTTTATAGATAATCTAATTTGGGAAAATCTCTTAAAATTTAATTCTTTTTGTGTATATTGTAAAAATGCAGCCAATCCAACTAAAACAAAACTTAATATCCATCCAGTATCCAATAAACCGCCGGATACATAAATATCTTGTAATGTTTGGTATGCAAAAACCGAATCTGTGCATATCAAAACCAAAATCCCCATGGCTAAGAAAATTATTGGACCATAATTCTCTTCAAACTTGCTATATAACAATCTTAATGATACAAAAAGAAGGAGAAAATCTCCTAATATGTAAATTAAAGATATAATAATTAGATAGAAGTTTTCTTGGCTTGAGAGTGTGGGTATGATTAAGAAGGTCCAGAATATAAGCCCAACAGTAATAATTACAATTCCCATGTCTATAAATATTTTAAATTTCTCACTACGGTTGAATGAAAATTTTGGTAAATAATAGATACCAATTGCAAAAATAGGATAAAATATTATATAGAAAAAGTCACTTAGGGATACAGATGGGTTTTGATGGAATCCAATCTCATATTAGCCCATAATATATCTCCAATCACATAAAATGAAAACGCTACAGCAATTAACAACCAACCCCTCTGGATTCGTTTGCCTTGAGGTGATAGATAGATTGTAGCATAGAACAGTGCTATAACAACTAATAACTCTATAACTGGTGATACAATATCTCCAAAAACCAATCGAGGGTAAGTATAATTTCTTAATAATACAGAAATAACTGCAAAACTAATTACAGTAATAAAGGCCAATATAAAAGCATTTTTAACAGATATTATAGGTTTATCCATAATAACCTTATTCTTGTCTGTGATAATTTCGATAAACTTCAGATAGTTCAAAGATATTTATTAATTTTTTTTCTAATTAAGATACTATAAATTCTTATTTAAATATGTATCCGATAGTTATATTTATAAAAGATGTTTGAATCGTGCACAGCATGCAATAGCGTTAGGAATAAAATATAATAGTCTTAAAAAAAAAAAATTTCTAATTCTAGGTTTTTTTAAAAAATAATTTAATGTAAGAAATAAGAATCTAAAAAAAATAATAAAAAGTGAATAAATTTATTCTTCTGCATCTATCATTTCACCGTAAACTATTTCTAGTTCACAGCCTTTAGGCCCACAACAGAAATGTTGTAAATCGAATTTTGCTAGCATTTTTTCACCACTTTTTGTTTATATTTTCAATGTTCAACTTAAATTTAGACTTCAATCCGATTTAATCAACATTAAATCGAAATGGTTAATACCACTGAAGATGTTATGAAATCCACGATCTTTCCATTCATCTTCAAATGTTATCATCATAAAATAGTGTACTTATCATATATAAATGTTCGGTTAATACCAATCATTATATATTTTTTTCTATTCTTTATAACATAAATCTGTGCTATAAAAAATTAGAACTAGTCCTTTGGAAAAACATCATAGAAAAGTCCTTCAAAATCCTTTAAATATTCTTTAGGAAAAGTCAAACCGACACAAATCACAAGAACGCCTGTCCCCAAAAAATTTTCCTCATTATTCGGATCTTCTACCACCTGTTCATCAAAAACAAGATTAACTTTTGCTTTTTCTTGGAGGAACTCCCAAAGAGTTTCACGTACATGATTTAAACCATTAATCTCCAAGTTATTTCTTAATGTTAATTGCAAAAATTGTTTCCAATCATTGTAATCACAAAATTCTATCCAAATAGATCCTTTATAATCAATACAACAGTTACATGTTTCAATATCCCAATGAAAGAAGTTTTTTATTATATCTTCCAACCCTTCGTCCACAAAGATATGGAAATTATCGTCTATTTCTACTTCTATTTGTTTATGTCCCATCAAAGTCCTCCAATAAATTACTGAATTATTATTCTATATTGATCTATTGATAATCATTATATTCCAATAATCATGTTAAATTATTACCTGTGTCCCTTGAAACCTTTTAAGTTTTAAAATAAGAATTTATAGGATATAATGTCAGATAATTACGCTAATAGTATCATATGAATAAAACAGAATGATAATTTTTACGGAACATTGAGTTTTTTGTCCATAAATTTTTCGATGCGGATTATCACCAATAATCTGTAAAAAGCATATATTAGCAGGATATCTGTTATTAAATATAAAATTGTAGCCAGATTATCTACTGTACTTGAGAATGAAATTAAATTAAGAAGATCTATTATTCTGCCTATGGCGAAGATCAAAACAGCAACACCCAACACCTTCAATGCCAATATACTTCCTTTTAAATTGGTGAATATCAAACCTAAAGAAGCTTCTTTATACTTTCGCAGATTTAAATAGATTACCACAGGGAAATAAAGGGTAAAAAATGTTAATATTAATATAATTAATCCTATTGTTAAATTTAAAACTGATGTTATTTCCATTTGTTATCATCCCCCTTCATTAGTTTTTGAAGTAGAAATGTAAATATTAAAAGTGTTAAAGCATTTAGATCTAACAATATTTCTACAATTATACTGTTACCAAAAAATACGAAAACTAAACCAGTTAAAAAGGTTAATAAACCAGCAATAATCAGGACTCCAAAAAGATTTATGATTCCTTTTTTTTGTAAAAAAACCATTGAAAGAGCAATTTCCTTATTTTCAAGTGTTTTAAATAACCTATAAACTGATATAAACAAAAAAATTCCAATTATTGCACCAATCAATCTCTGAATAAATAAATAAAGTAGATCCATCCATTAACACCTGTTTAATCTCTTACTTTATATTAGATTTAATACTATTATAAATATCTGTTCTAATAAGGTAAATGAATAAGTTAATCAAAATGCCCAGTGCAAAAAAGAAAAGAACATTTAGATTTGTATATATTGTTGAAGATACTCTTTATAGGTTTTTTATAGTTTTAAAATCACTTAGTTAACGATTATATTATCAAATCCAAATTTAAAGGACGAATAGAATATTTATAGTGTATATACTAATTTTCATCGAGATATTTTCTTAAACGATGCTGGAAAGTTTCTGGAACATTGTTGTAAATGATATGATCAGACATTTCCCCCAATCCAATATCAATTGCGTGGCGAATAAATGGTTGTTCACGAATTGGGATTTTATCAAATTTAGTTACGTTATCATTTGAAAATAGTAACAAATTTTGATATATCTTGGATAAAAATGGAAGGTTCTTAATTATATCCTTTAATAATGCAAATGCAAATGATTCTGCTGCAACAGGATCAGCACTCGCAAATACCATTCCCGGTACTAAATCAATAATATTTGCCTTCGCAATTCCGAATTTTCCAAGTTTTACTTCGCTTTGGTTTGGTCCGAATGTTGCCTGAGCTTTTGTTGCCACGAAAAAAGTTAAACGAAGTTTTTCTTTAATTGCATC
>PMMV01000094.1 GCA_003162115.1 Methanobacterium sp. | reverse complement strand
ATAGAACATAAAGGAATGGTAGGTAAGGGACATAGGGGTTACGGAAGAGATATAGGTCTTATAATACATCTCTCAGCAAGTACATCACTTGGACCAGACCCTGACCATAAGGTTTTGGTCACATCTGTTGAAAAGGCACTTAAACTAGGTGCAGATGCAGTTTCAGTACATGTAAATGTCGGATCTGAAAAGGAACCTGAAATGCTACAGCAACTGGGAACCATATCTGAAACCTGTGATGAATGGGGAATGCCATTAATTGCAATGATGTACCCACGCGGTAAAAAGATAACGGACGAACATTCAGGGGAAGTAGTTAAACTGTCTGCAAGGGCAGGAGCCGAATTAGGTGCAGATATTATCAAGACCAACTACACAGGAAACCCGGATACATTCAAAGAAGTTGTTGATGGATGTCCTGTACCTGTGGTAATAGCAGGAGGGCCAAGGGTTGAAACAGACAGAGAACTCCTTGAAATGGTTAAAAACTCTGTAGATGTGGGAGGAGCAGGAGTCGCTATTGGAAGGAATATATTCCAGGCACCATCACCACGTAAAACAACCAGGGCAATAGCGGAGATAGTGCACAACAACATGGAAGTGGACGAGGCACTTAAGATTCTGAATGGTAAGGAGTAATAATATTCATTAAATAGATTTTGTATATCAAATTACCTTTGAATACTTAATCAGAGCTATTATCACGATTTCTGACTTCATGTCTCAAAAAAGAATAAAATGGANNAGAAGGAAAAATATGGGATATTAAGAAGCAACTCATAACAACAGCCCTTGAATCGGGAATAGAATATGTTGTTGACTTCACAGATGTAAACAGGATAAAAAAACTAGGAAACCTTACCCTAATCTCTGATGTAGACGAAGCAGATATAATTATGGTTGGAAGAAATGCTGAAGGTGATGGAACTATTAAACTCCCTGATGACCTGTCAAAATCAAGGGATTTAGATACAGTTTCCCGTTTAAAAAGTGACGGAAAAAAAGTGGCTGCTTATGTGGAGATCAGCAGTAAAAAACACGAAAAACTTGCAGTAAAACTTGGAAAGATAGCAGATTATCTTATACTCCTTGGAAAGGACTGGACTGTCATACCTCTTGAAAATATAATAGCAGAATTACAGGGTGAAGATGTTAAGTTAATAGCTGCTGTAAACAATTTTGAAGAAGCAAAACTCGCACTTGAAACACTGGAATATGGTACAGATGGTGTACTCCTTGCTCCAGATGAACCCTTCCAAATAAAAAAGGTTGCAGAGTTCGTAGAAGAGATCGACTCAGAAAACTACTCACTGGTACCAGCAACTGTAACCCGTGTAGAACCTGTTGGTTCAGGGGACAGAGTCTGTGTAGATACCTGTTCGATAATGAACGTTGGCGAGGGTATGTTAATAGGTTCTTACTCTAGAGGCCTTTTCCTGGTTCATAGTGAATCTTTAGAAAGTGACTATGTAGCATCAAGACCATTCAGAGTTAATGCCGGGCCTGTACATGCTTACATAATGACCCCTGGCAATAAAACACGTTACCTCTCAGAAATAGAAACAGGAGATGAAGTATTAACTGTAGACAAGAATGGTAACACCAAAACATCAGTTGTTGGCCGTGTTAAAATCGAAAAAAGACCATTGATGCTGGTAGAAGCAGAATACGAAGGTTACACCATCCGAACTCTTCTTCAGAATGCTGAAACCATCAGACTTGTAACAGAAGACGGAAATCCATTATCAGTTGCAGAACTCAAAATCGGCGATAGGGTAATGGTTTATCTTGACAAGAGTGCCAGACACTTTGGAATGTCTATTGAAGAAACTATTATCGAAAAATAAGAAAAAACGTTTATTAACTACAATAAAACGAATTCATCATTATAATTTCATGATTGAGGTGAAAGTTCAATGTCAGGATACCAGGTTGAAATACTTAGCCCAAGTGATAAGGATGCAATGTTCGATGATCTTGTGACCACTATTAAGTATGAAAGAAAAGCAAACATACATGGGGCATGTGTGAAGCTGCTTACAGACAATCCTGATTTTAAAGAGGAATGGGAAGATAATTTCAAATTCATGAATGAAGATATAAGACCTCATGCAAAGATTTTCTCGGTTGAAGATGGTGGAAAACTTCGTGTTATGTACGAACCATTATCAAAGACTTGTGTCATCAAAAACTGTGATTACTACGGCTGGATAAAAAGCATAGCCCTGGCTGTTATATCTGATTTTTTCGAGGAATACCACAGTGTTCACAGAAGGTACTCTGTTCACGGTTCAACAGTTGATTATATGGGACATGCAATTGCAATTATTGGACCACCTGGAACTGGTAAGTCCACACTAACATATGGACTCTTAGAGAATGATGATTTTAATTACATATCAGATGATTGGTTCTTCACACGACTGTTTAAGAATGCGTCGGTGGTATATTCATCTGAAAAAAATTCCTACATTCGAGATGATATAATAAATGTCTGGAAATGTTTTTCTGACGAGCTTAATAAAGTTAAACTAGATATTCGGGGCAGAGGAATTGCCGATGTTAACACATTATTTGAGGGACGTACTAGAGAAAGTTCAACTTTAATGACAATAGTACTACTCGAGAGAGATATGGAACACCCTCCATTTGTTAAACTCGATGTGGAAGATGCTTTGTATTTCATGATTGAGAAGGATTTCTGTAATCCACATCAGTTGGTTCGAAATAATAGAAAGTTCAATCTTAGAAAAAATTTTTTCAGGGAACTCTTCAGTAAACTGGACGTGTACTTACTGAACACGATTGAAACTCCTGATGAAAGTCTAAATAGGATAAAGGATCTTGCAACAAGGTGATGTATAAATGAGAGCATTCATGGCAATTGAAGTAAATTCTAAACTTCTGGATAAAATATTAAAAATACAAAAGACCCTGGCAGAGGCCAATGCACTTGTAAAATTTGTTGAAGCTGAAAATTTGCACTTCACATTCAAGTTTTTGGGTGATATCACACCGGAAAAAGCAGAAGCGATAGCCAACATGGCGGAAGAGAAGATAGCTGATTACGGTCCATTTGATATTAATATCAAAGGAACTGGTGTTTTTCCCAACCTAGGATACATCAGGGTAATATGGTTGGGTGTTGAAGAACCAGAAACATTTTCAAAGATGCAGGAAGATTTTGACCAGGAATTTGTTAAGATGGGCTTTAATAAGGAGAGAAGTTACATACCCCACCTAACAATTGGCCGTGTTAAAGGGGTGCAAAATAAAGAACTCCTAGTATCTATGGTGAAGGAATTGGAAAACGTTGACGTAGGTACCATGAAGGTGGAAAGACTGATTCTAAAAGAAAGCGAACTGACACCAGTTGGACCGATATACACAGATTTAAAGGAAATATACCTATAATTAACTATTCATTAACACTTACAAATATTATCAGAAATTGCAATAATATTTAAAGTTATTGTAATCATAGACAGTGAGTTCTATTTGTAACATTTTTAAAATCAAAGGTGACCTATTTGGCAGTTATAAATTATGAGAAGCTTTTAATAAAAATCAAACCTTCAAAAGAGGAGAATGAGAAAGTAAATAAACTTTCTGATCGACTGGTTAATCTGATCAATGAAGTGGCATTGGAAATGAATGTACATGCAGATGCTGTTCTTGTTGGATCAGTTGCCAAAGGAACATGGCTAGCGGGTAATGCTGATATTGATATTTTAATAAAGTTTCCACTTGAAACAGATGATGATTATCTTAAAGAATATGGACTTAAAATAGGTCATAGATGCATTCAAAAGATGAAAGGAAGTTCTGAAGAACGTTATGCATCGCATCCATATGTAACTGGTTACATTGATGGTTGTTATGTTGATTTTGTTCCATGTTACAATATAAAAAGTTCAAGTGAACTTAAATCTGCTGTTGACAGGACCCTTCTTCACACAGAATATATTAAAGCTAATTTAAGCCGTAAACAGGCTGATGAAGTGGTTTTACTTAAAAAATTTATGGAAGCTATAGGAACCTATGGATCAGAGTTCAAAGTCGGGGGATTTTCAGGTTACCTGTGTGAGATGTTGATCCTATTTTATGGAAACTTTTCAGAAACACTTAAAAATGCAGCTGAGAACTGGAATTATGGCTATTCATTTGATCTCGAAGATTACGGAACATCGAAACTATTTGAAGATCCCCTCGTAGCAGTTGACCCCGTTGATAAGAACAGAAATGTAGCAGCAGCACTCACACTCCAGAAGATGTCTGAATTTATTGTTGCTGCTGGAAATTTTATCAACGATCCCAAGGATGAATATTTTTTCTTAAAAGATTTTGAAACCAATCAAAAGATATTAATTGAACAATTTAAAACCAGAGGCACCAAAACAGTTTTATTATGTTTCAAACCTCCTCATATACCTGTAGATGCTGTTTATCCGCAAATAAAAAAAACAGAAAACTCATTTGTAAGGGTAGCTGAATCAGAGGGCTTCAAAGTATTGGGAAGTGACTCTTGGACCAATGAAAATGAACTAGCATTAATTCTGATTGAATTTGAAACATATGAACTCCCTGATATCAAAAAACATCACGGACCTCAGATATGGATAAGGGAACATAAAGAAAAATTTTTAGAAAAATACGGTGAAGATGCTTGGATAGAAGGAGACAGATGGGTTGTAATTGTAAAAAGGGATTACATCGATGTAGAGTTGCTCCTATCAGATCTTATGACAGGAAAGAAATCAGGATACCTCAAATTTGGTAAACATCTTAAAAAAAGGATCATGAAGAAACATCAAATAGTGGATGTTCTTGAATTTCTGGAATCAAATAAGGCTGAAGTCAACATTTTAGACTTTTTAAATCATTATTTAGATAAGGGAGAACTTTTATTTAGATAAAATTCCATTAGCTAAAATACTTGATTTAGTTCAATCTATTTGGACAAGATCAATATATTTAGCTTTTTTCTATTATTATAATGATGATATTATACGGCTGCACCTAAAAACTGACCCGTTCTGGCATCAACCTTTGAAACAACAATAACTTGACCATAATTATTAAGACTAGGGTCATTACCATAAAGAGTTACCAAATAATACGGATTTTGACCGTTCGCGATTAATTCAATTCCATAACGAACTTGACCAAATGCTGGCACATTTCCATTGACTATAGAAATAGCATCACGTGGACTGATAAGATTGGAATCATTGGATGTCTGATTAGATTTGATGGATATTAATGATGGATATGTTACAAGTGTATTATTGTTAGTATTGGATAAGAATACCAAAGCAACCAAGATAATAACTATAATTATAAGTGTTTTAAATGTATTATCCACAAATCCACCTCAATTACTAGAATCTTTACAACATTCTAATTAACCGATACAAATTTCTTTAATTATAATAAGTATCATTCCTTCCTTTCGTATACAAATTTGGGAACTGCTTCTTTAAAGGGATCGAAGGTTTCAATGTTTTTTACCTCTGTACATTTCATACTTACCAAGGAATGCAGAGAGGATGGAAGTCTTAAAATTCTTTTAAGGTCAATTGAAACCTTAGCATCAACAAGGCTCATGTTCAAAGATGCAATACCATTTACAACCTTTTTGTAACGCAGAGGGCCTAACTTGTTCTTGAACAATCCCCAGTTATCATCGTCAATAAGATGCTTGTTTTTTAGAACATCGTTTAGAAGTTTCTTATTTACACCATCCAGCTCTATATGTTCGTTTAAATGGAGAATTGAATATTTAACCCTTTCGGTGAACACATTGGGATATCCAAATGGAATAACAAAGTGTTCATAGGAAACCTTTTCGTAGTCTAAGCTGTACTCGTTTTCTGGTACTTCAGCACCAACAAGGTACTTTACTATTTGGGACCTTACATCACTGTTAACACCCATAACATCATTATCCAGAACTCTAATATGATATCCCCTACCAGAATAGACTACATGGATGTTATTTAATCCAAGGTNNCATTCACAAGTTCTTATCGGAATATCCTTTGCATCCACATCAAAGACCAGTTCTGCTTTGGTCCATCTATCTCTTCTACGTGGCTTATCATAGAATGCTACAGAACAGTAGGCTGCAAATGGTGTTCTAACTTTTAAAAAACGCTTGAGTAAATCAGGAGTTCTAAAGACCTTGTATCTGTCATTGGGTCCCCTTCCAACATGGTCAAAACCAAATTCTCTCTCCTGAATGGAGTGGGTTATGTATTCTGGGACCTGTTTAATATCCCATTCCTCCCTGTAATATCTTTTTCTTTCTTCCGGGCTGGCGGGGGTTAAATATTCGATTTTTACCATCTCTTCAATTTAATATGATTTTTTATTATCTCTTATCATCTTTCTGTTCAGCAGCAGATTCTGCTTTAGATTCCTTTTTTACTTTCCATATCATTCTGTTGTAGTATGAAAGTGGATTACCAATTTTTTTACAGTTTTCATCTGGTTTACATAGGCTAGGAAGGTGTATTTTGACTTTTTCACAACTCATCGGGGTATACCATGTTGTTTCGCCCTCATTTTTAAGTTCAGGTTTTTGATGCATACCAAATCCTAATTTAGCATTTAAATTTACCTTGTCCTGTGGCTGGTCCTCAAAGAGGGGTGGACTGCATCTTTCTGCTGCACCGAATATAAGTGGTAGCACTTCGTTTTGAACAATCAACAATGTGGGATCAACATCTGAAATTTGTTTGGTAACATTTTCACTAAAAACAGATGGATATAATCGTGCATATGAAATGAAAGGTGTCAAAAACATTATTATGGCATCATTACGCCCACCTGATTTCATTCCTTCCATAACCTTTTTAACGCATGGAGGAAATGCTTTTGGATTCAATACAGACGCCTTTACACTTCCACCATATCCACTTCCGAATCCATAACTCTGAACCGAAGCAGCCAGAACCTCGGATATTTTATCTGCAAGTTTTAAGAGTATTGGATTGGGTTCTATTTCCCTTTCAGATATTTCACCCACTTTCAAAATGTAGTTTTCAGTATTCTGCATAACCATCTTGATCATTACTAATTCCTTGATTCGGTCTCCAATGAGTGCTTCATACATCTTTTCTGGTTTTCTACCCTGGATTTTGTTGCTGAATCTTTCTAAGAAATCTTCCCTGTCAAGAATTATTTCACCTTTATCAAGAATCAGGTCATGTAGTTTTAGTTTCTTTGTACTGATAAGATCTTCGAAGAAGGTCCATTTAAGGTGAGTAGTACTTATAAGACTGTTAAGAATGTTGGTTACAATTTCTCCCCTTTCATTTTTTGAAAGTTTACCAAGTCTGTTTTCTATGAGTTTTCCCTGAGACTCAACCATTACCCTGCTTTCCCGGGAATTTGGGCCATATTTTACTCCTACTGCCTGGCATAAAAGGTAAAATGCAATAACATCAAATTTAACTATTTCAGTATTGAATAAGAAATCGTATTGTTTGTGATCAAAGTTTCTGTCATTTTTTTTCTTAGCGTACCATTCAATTCGTTTGATAGCCAGATCAACGTAGTTATGTGGAATGAGTGAATCATCGGATAGTTCCTGTGATCTGCTTTCTGTTACAATTTGCATTAGATCATCATTATCAGATAATACCCTTTCAAAATCTCCTAGCTCTCGAACTATGATTTCTCCTTCGTCTGAGAGTGGATTTATAAATGCTGCAGAAACCATGATATTCATTTGCACTTTAAAGATAAAATAGATTATGAGAGCATTGGATAATTAATGAAAAAAATATTAAAAATTAAATAATGTCTTTAGAAAAAAAATGCTAATCTAATTTTAAGCTGATAATATAATCGTATCCTTTAAAAGCATTGGATTTCATTGCTTCATCGAATAGTATTTCAGTTTTTTTGCCTAGATATTCTGCTGCAACCTTTAAGTGGTAAATAGCGATTCCTATATCTATAAGATAATGATCTTTTACAAGTAATGCCTTAACAAAGTTAGGTTTAACAGCTAAAACATGGATTATACCTTCATCGCCCGTAAAAAACCACGGTTGACCATTGGCAGATGATGGAGCCAGGCGAGCTGCTTCTAACAATTCATCAGCACCTTTAATGTCAGTAATCTCTTGAAGAGATTTTCTTTTAAATTCTGAAATTTTGGTTCTGTGTGGTGATTGTGGATCTTTGGGTTTCCCGAAGGCAATGAAAATTACGAATTCCAGATTTGAACTTTCTAAAACTTCTTTTTTGGGACTTGGGATCCCCTGCCAACAGCTTCCCAGACTATTATATGATAGATATAGATCTATCTGTTGCAACATAAAACCGATATTTGTTAAATAACCGTTCTTTGCTTCTGAAAAAACAGTAATGTAATGTGGTGCTTTTTTCATCATTCTTCTTTTAACGCCATCTGATGATATGATTTTCAATTTAACCTTAATATCATCATGCAGGGATTCTAAAACTCGAAGATGGTTTGAAATATCAGCAAGTGTATCTTCATCAAGTGGTCTTAAATCAAAATTTCTTATTGATTTCCTTTTGAATATAGAATGATAATATTCATTTTGTTCCATTTTTACACCTGTAGTATTAATTTTCAAAGGAAGAACATTATTACTGCAGATTTATTATATGTAAGTTATATTAAATCATTTTATTGGAATTGAAATAGAACGTTGAACCTTTTCCATGTTCTGATTCAACCCATATAAATCTACTATGGGCCATAGCTTTTTATCTACAGTAAATAGTACCCATGTATTCAGTTTTAATTTCAAAAATCCAATTCCTTTCCCATATGTTTAAAAGTATTATATCTATGTGAAAATTAATGCCTATTATTCATAATGAATTCATATAAAAAATCTCAAAATTCTGTAAAAATTTTCATACTTCCTAGTTTTGATGAAAAAATAGAAACTCCTCCCAATAAAACTCCTAATCCAATTAATATGAGAACAAATGGTAATATAATGTGGCCGTATCTTTTTAGTTTGTTTCCAACAATTCTGTTACTAACCATAAAATAGCCTATAAAACACCATAATCCAATCATAAACATGAAAATTACAATGGTAAAAACCAGAGGAAAAATGCTCATACTTGCAAAAAGAGGGACATAAACTCCAATATTATCACCTCCGTTAGAAAATGTGACTGATGCAACCTTGAATGTTTTATAAATCGAAACTTCTGTATTGGAGTTCTTATTCTTATCATGGTCATTTTGGGAATGGGATTCTTTTGAAAGATGTTTGAACCTCCTTTCTCAAACTCCATAAACTTTTCAATCCAATAAAAATGGGTAAAATCCCAAATAACGCTATATATGAAGCAGGAATTATGAATTTGAAAAAGTATGCAAAGCTACTGATGAATATAAGTAAAGAAACACCAATATATTGGCCTAAAACAACTGAAACTTTACTAAAATCTCTATGGGCAAAGTAGGCTATTAAAACGAATATATCGTCTAAATTGGTTGCAATAAATGCAGTAACTGCTACTATTACTATTAAATAAATTTCCATATGATAATTGTTTAATTATAATGTTAATATTATTTCTTTATTTCACTTAAACAAAATCTATGGATATTGTAAACTACTGAGTTAAGCATCATTTGAGACATTCTTATCAGTATTAAAGAATTTGTTGTTGATCTTTATTGATATTTGCACAAAGTTATTGGTTAATCTTGTTTATTCCCATCTAATGGGTAAATGATTCTTTTTATTAATTTTATCTTAAATTCTGTAGTTATTTATAACTTATTTTTATTAACGAAGTAATAGTATATTATTATATGAAGGTTATCTCTAAGGAAATCACGGCCCGTTTGATTGAATATAATGCTTCTGAATTTTTCATGAACTTGGGGCGTTTGAATATGGATGAATTGTATGATACGCCTGAAATTAAATATATTTTCACAAAAAAAAATTTGAAAGTCGAATTTTCATGGCGAACTTCGATAGTGTCCATATGATATACAAAATTGTTTCTAGGATAGAGGAGTTGAATATCTCTGCTTTTTGGTATGTTTCTCCCTTCTCTACTCCGTCAAACCTGAAAAAACTTTTAAATGAATATAATTTTTTTTATCTTATAATATTAGACAGGTATGGCAATTGATTTAGCCATTGTAACTGAAAATGTTGAACAACCTAAAGACTTTGAGATAAAAAGGGTAACCAGTCAACAAGAACTCGATATTTGGACTAATATGTTA
This sequence comes from Methanobacterium sp., assembly GCA_003162115.1. Lineage (GTDB taxonomy): Archaea > Methanobacteriota > Methanobacteria > Methanobacteriales > Methanobacteriaceae > Methanobacterium_B. The sequence goes on along the minus strand of PMMV01000094.1, from coordinate 6,849 downwards.
ATCAAAAGCTTTGATATCCAAGGATTCAAAGCAGAATTGTATAAAAAATATTTCTTAAATCTGGGAGTTGGAAATCATTTGAATTTTAATTATTACTTGGGAATGTTAAAGAGAAAGCCAGTAGCATCATCTATTTTATTCAAGGGAAATGATGCAGCAGGGATATATTATGTTGGAACACTCCCTGAAGTCCGAAGAAGAGGAGTAGCTAAAGCTATGGTTAAGCAACTCCTTAATAAAGCTAAAACCAGAGGATATAAAATTTTAGTTTTTCACGCAAGCGAAACCGGCTACCCAATTTATAAAAGTATTGGATTCAAAAAATATTATACCACAACATTTACAAGAAATCAAATTATCACTCTAGTGAAATTTTTCTATCAATAAAAAAGTGTTTAGATCTAGATATATATAAAAAATAATTAGTTGAATGATAGAATAGTTTGAAAATTAGTAGATCGGAATGTTTGACCATACTCTTTTTCAATAATTGTGAAGTAGAATGTTGTTCCTTTTCCTGGTTCGGATTCTGCTCTGATTTCTCCTCCTTGTTGGTTACGTAAGGCATTAGATTTAATAATTTTCTTGATTTTAAGGAATGTCTTATCAAAAAGCATAATTAAATTTTAAGGTATGGTTTTGAAAAAGTAATTTGTTTAACATCTTAATATGATTATTTTATGAAACGGAACAAATTAATCCCTTTATTGATTAAGAAATTGTTTAAGCTTGAATAAAATATATAAAAATAGTATTATCATGTAATTATGTTCAATAAATTCTTTTGATCTTTGATCTCATATCTTTCTTTAAACGTTCTTGTAGGTATTTTTTCATTATTTTATACTCTTCTGATGTTGGACTTGGTCCATCGTAGTACCAGTAGTGTGTTTTATTTGGATTGTAGACCGTTGAGATTTTATCATCTCAGTATATTTTTCAAGTTCAAATTCATTTCTCTATGTTATAAAAGTAATTTTCTTATGTTTTATTTTTATTCATTTCTTATTTAGCTTCAAGTAATTTATCTAATTGATTTGCAATGTGGGTTAGTGCTTCATGATCAGCATCTGCTTTAACTTCGCGTGCTTCATCAGCCTTCTTCTGTGTGTGTTGTAACGCAAATAAAGCCCATAATTGTATCCAATTACTGGATAATATTATTACAATAGCTTTAATGTAATCTGGAGCTGGGATCGCTAATAATGGAATGATTATGGCCATATCGAAGAATACTATTGAACCTAAAATATGATTTGCAATCCATTCAAGAACTGCATCATTCCAACGTACAAGGCTGGAACGTTCATCCCTGCACTTTTTTAATATTGAATAAGGGTGTTTAACATGTTTATTCGATTTCATTATAAACCTCCATACTTTTTGATTATTATTTATTATTCAAAGATTTTGAAGTTTATGATCTAATTTTTGAAATAATTATAAATTAAATATATGATTTTATAAAAACATTTACATAAACGACAATAATAATTCAGATATAAGGAATTTTAAAATTGAAATAAATACTTAGAAAGTTTTTGCTATTGTAGTTTTTGTTCTGGATAGATATTTTTAAGAAATTTAGAGTTCTAATTTCTCAGATTTTTTTTCAGATTCATTATTTTCTTTAACTATTTTTTTTTATTGACAATAAGGGCTTCAAATTCTTATCGCTCATATAAATCAGTGCTAGAGATCTTGTTTGATATATGTAATAATAGGGAATTAATATTAGAAGCATCAATGGCCCTACATAAAAATAGAAAACATTTACAATGGCAAATATGATTAGATAAATAATTCCAGTTATTGTGTACCATTCTACAAAATTATCGAACCCTATAATACTGATTTTATCGAATATTTTACGTAATTTAAAGGCTTCTCTAAGTTTATTTTCATCTGCCATTCTTACTGTTGCCATTAAAAGTAATGGAGTAATTATGATAATATATAAAAGTGCAAATGAACCTATGATTGCAGTATCTGTTACATTATATAATATTGGGACAAGATTTCCGATTCCTTGTATAAGTATGGCCTCTAATAATGAACCAGCGACTGCTAATGGATTTAAACCAATCCCTCCAAAGATAGCTATTATGTTTGATGGATATAATATCGCTGCTAATATAATAACTAGAATAATCGGGATAAAATACACAATTCCAACTATCAATACTTTAATTCCTGTAGCTAACATGTCAATCCAATTATTAAAGGCTGGAAGATTCATGTCTCCAGCCAGTGATGATTTTATCATTTTTAATGAATATCCATATACCAATAAAACAAATAAGAATCCAAATATAATCAAAAGTCCTGTTTCAGCATTGTTTCGAGCGAATACGGCTATATCAACCAGCGTACTACTGATAAGGAGTATTATCCCCAATAAGAATATCTTCTTCCAACCCTGAAATGGGTACCTCAAAGCATTCTTTACAATTTTTCCTACACTCATATTCGAACCTTTTTATTATCAATTCATATTATACTTTAAGTTGTTATATTCCGTATTTATATCCTTAAATTTATTATGTCCTGTTAACTGTCTATGACCTGAAGGTTATAACTTTTATATTGGATGTTAGTATACAGTAATCGACGATCTTAACATATTTTATATGGGGAAATTATAAACTATTAAATGAATATATCTCATCTATTAGAAGGTATAATTCGTAGAGTATGATTCTTATTTAAATTTTAACTTTAAAGGTTGATAATATTCTATATCCATCTTTTAAATTAATTTAAGTCTTTAATATTAAGGAGGAATAAGATTGAGTAAGGTATTTATCACATCTGCACTTCCATATGCTAATGGTCCATGTCACCTCGGGCATTTGAGATCAACTTACATACCTGCAGATATATATGCAAGGTACAACCGAATGAAAGGAAACGATGTTCTATTTGTATGTGCATCAGATGAACACGGAACGCCTATTGCAGTCAGGGCAGAGCAAGAAGGAAAGCCGGCTAAAGAAGTAGCAGGTAGGTACTATGAGATGATAAAACGTGACCTTAAATCTTGTAGCATATCTTTTGACAACTTTTCAAGAACAACAAATCCAAAACATTATGAAATATCCCAGAACTTCTTTTTAAAACTCTACGAAAAGGGGTTTATTTATGAAAAGATTATACAACAGCCCTACTGTGAGGAATGCGCCAGATTTTTACCCGACAGATATGTTGAAGGCATATGTCCCCATTGTGGTGGTGAAGGAGCGAGGGGTGATCACTGCGAAACATGTGGAAGACATCTTGAACCTACTCAACTAGTCGAACCAACATGTCTCATATGCAATGCAACACCAGAAATAAGAGAATCTAAACAGTACTTCTTTAAACTCAGCCACTTCCAAGATGAACTAAAAGAATGGATTGAATCAAACAATCAACTCCCACCAAATGTTAAAAACTATGCACTACAATGGTTGAAAGAAGGTTTAAAAGACTGGATACTCACTAGGGATATGGAATGGGGAATACCAGTACCACTTGAAGATGCAAAGGGTAAGATAATCTATGTATGGGGAGAAGCATTCCTGGGATACATATCCTCGGCAGCACTCTGGTCAGAAAAAACAGGAAAACCGTGGGAAGATTACTGGAATGACAAAGCCATACATTTTATTGGTAAAGATATAATTTATCACCACAGCATCTTCTGGCCTGCACTTTTAATGGCCTACGGATGCAAACTACCCTACACTATAATAGCTGGAGAATACTTATCTCTCGAAGGTAGGAAAATGTCTACCAGTAAAAATTGGGTTATATGGGCATCAGATTTTCTTGAAACTTTTGATTCAGACACTCTCAGATACTACTTGGTAGCCAATGCACCGCTCTCAAGGGACACAGATTTCTCATGGGAAGACTTCCAGAGAAGAGTTAATGATGAACTTGCAGATGTACTCGGAAACTTCCTGCATCGAACCTTTACATTTACCACACGCTTTTTTGATGGAAAAATACCAGACCCACATGATTTTGACGATTACGATAAAGAATTCGAGTCCAGAATAAAGTCCCTGCCAACAAAGGTTGGAGATTACATAGAAAATTTCAAGTTCAGAGAAGGTCTGATCGAAATTATAAAACTCGCCAAGTATGGTAACAAATATTTCAACGACAAAGAACCCTGGAAAACAGTGAAAACATCGCAAACTGTGGCTGGAAATTGTCTTTACCTGGCAAATCAGCTTTCGAAAACTATGGCTGTTACTCTTATACCATACATGCCTGTTAAAACAAAGGAGATATTGGAAATCTTAAATATTGATTCTGACCAAAAATGGAATGATGCAGCTGAATTCATACATCCTGGTCATTTAATAAAGGAAGCTAAACCCATCTTTTCCAAGGTAGACGATGATGTCATCAACAAGGAGAAGGAAGAACTTTACGAAAATTTGAAGGAAGTCGAAACTATGAAGGATGAAATATCAATAGATGATTTTGTAGCTATGGATCTAAGGGTTGGAAAAGTTATTGGTGCTGAGAACGTGAAAAAATCAGACAATCTATTAAAGCTCATGGTGGACATTGGTAAAAAGAAAATACAGGTAGTTACAGGTGTTGCCCAGAAATACTCACCAGAAGAAGTTTTAAACAAAAAAGTGATTGTACTTGTGAATTTACCACCTGCAAAACTTTTTGGAATAAAATCTGAGGGAATGCTATTGGCAACTGATGGTAATATGAGTTTGTTAACTGTTGAAGACGCTGAGATCGGTGAAAATGTAAGATGAACGAATCAGTATTAATTGCAAATGCTGAGAGATTCCTTGATGGAATAAGACATAAGTGGGTAGAAGTTGACGAAATCAAAGATTTCAAAACCTTTATTCACATATACAATTACCTTAAAAAGAACCTTGAAGAACTGCAGGAACTGAGGGACACGATGGAAATCAAGGGTTACAAAACTCCCTATAGATCCCTGATGAAATACGGACGCGCTTCCAAATCTGAGATGAAAGTTGATGATATTTACGATGTTAACAAACACACCCAGTACTTTAGAATGAATGCAGCCGCAAAAAAAAATATATTAGACAGGGTTAAATCGGCAATAGCATCCCATAAAATAGCAATCGGGCATCTTGAAGAATTTGTAATACTCAGCTGCAGTAATTGTAAAGGAAAATTTACGGGACACGAACTTGCCACCTTCTTAAAAGGTAGATGCAACTGTGGCTCAAGTGATATTAAATTTGGTATAAACCATCATGGAGTTTACAGACTGGAAATTATCAAATATCTACCATTATCAGGAGATTATATGGTTAAAATGTCCGAACTATCTCCAATGGGGCGAGAGGCATTTCGGAAGATTGTCAGAATCCTTAAACATGAAAAGAGGGGAATTGTAAAAACCCTTTCACTAGTTATCAAAGTCTTTGAGGAAGGAAGATGGATTAGAAAAAGGGTTAACATTGATGCAAAGGATCAGATGAATTATGAAAGAGAAATAAGAAGGGAATATGGTTCAAATGCTCGTATTGAATTCATGCAATTTCATAGGAAGAAACCCTCTATAATAAATGATAAACATGTACAAACAGCACTTTCAATTGGATACGTAAAACTTGCAGAAAAGAAGGCTAGGGAAGTTTTTACAAGTATCCTAAATGACATCATCATAAACAAGAACAAACTTCAGGTATATGATAAAACAATTCAAAAGGCAAGGATGCTGGCTAAAAAAATGGTTGAAGACGTATCTGACTTTGAACATATTCAAGATGAACTAATTAACGATATGCTCTTTAAGGAGAAACTCTTGGATAAGAAAGGAAATTTTGATAAAGAGCTTAAAATTGACATAGAATCCCGAGAAAAACTCGAAAGAAAACTTTTTGTAGAAGTGCCTAGGATCATGATCTTATGGGATATATTGAAATGTTACCTGTCAACGTCCTATGATCGCAGGAGCAAATACTCAGGGCCATTCCCTAATCTGCGACCAAATCTTGACACCAACCAGATCAAAGCATATGAAGATTTTGATGAAGATGTTGTTATTATCATGAAGGATTTTATGCACGAGAATATTGAATATGTTCCTGATATTAAAAATTTACTTTCAAAGAAATTTGAAATGGAGAATAAAATGAAAGGGCTCCATGTTAAGACTAATTCCAATGCTGCTGCTGCAGTTCTTTTAAATACAACAGTTAAACTTTCGATTGAAGTTGCTGCACGTGTTTTTTCTGTTGACCCTGACGATGTTAAGGTTGAAAGAGATAAATGGAACACCTTCGGAAAACCCCAGACCAAGAAGGCTAAAAAATTCTTAGAGATGATAAAGGGATAAAAGTATGAGGGGTTGAAATCTTGGTATTAGTGGTTTATGTGAATGAACAGCTTTCTTCCCGTAAGATAATTGAGATACTTGACAACAATCCAGATCTGGAGAAGATAACATGTCCAATTAGCATCTACACTAGAATATCTAAGAAGTATATGGATGCGCTCAACGAACTTGGTATTGAAGTGGAACCTGTCCAGAGAAGGGGCAGACCCAAGAAATACGGTTCTAATGAAGCAACCAAAATACAGTCTATGCTGGATAAAGGTGAGAGTCCAAAGGCAATATCTCAAAAACTAAACCTGCCTATTAAAACAGTATACTACCTTAAAAATTCAAGTCTTAAACGAGGTAGAAAAGTTAAATATACATCAGAAAAAGCAAAGGAAGTTAAAAAATTATATAATAAAGGAATTCCAGCCAAAAGAATATCGAAAAATCTTAAAATACCGCTTAGAACTATTTACTTACTTATTAAACGTTAATAATTTATATTTTAAAACAATATCATGATGTTG
>PMMV01000005.1 GCA_003162115.1 Methanobacterium sp. | reverse complement strand
ATGTTGGAACTTAAAAAGAATAAGATGCCCTTAGATGTTAAAAGGCGAACTGTCTAATATATATTGGGATTTTACGAATTTTTTTTATATTCGTAGAACTCTCTTATACATCCCAATTGAGTATTTAGAATCCCAAATTTTAGGGAGATATAATATTTATTCATTAAATTAATTAAATTATAATTTAATAACCAAAACAACCTGAATAACCACTATTTTTGAGAAAGAGGTGTTTTTGTGGATAGCGTTATTGAAGACATTCGAGTAAGAAAAATTTTAGATAGCAGAGGAAACCCCACACTAGAAGTGGATGTTGTAACATGGAACGGCTTTGGAAGGGCTGCAGCTCCAAGCGGAGCAAGTACCGGAGCACGTGAAGTAGTAGCATTCCCCGAGGGAGGGGTGGATAAAATAATAGGCGAAGTTGAAGATATAATCTCATCAGAGCTTATTGGAATGGATGCTGAGGACTTAAAAGAGATCGATCTTGTTTTAAAGGAGATCGATGGAACAGAAAACTTGGCATCAATTGGTGGCAACACAACAGTAGCAGTTAGTATGGCAACAGCAAAAGCAGCTGCATCATCCTACAACATGCCCCTCTATAAATTCTTAGGTGGAAGCATGCAGACAGAAATTCCATTCCCCCTTGGAAATATGATCAATGGAGGAGCGCACGCAGGTAAAAATGCACCTGATATTCAGGAATTTTTAGTAGTTCCTGTAGGTGCAGAGAATATCACAGAGGCAGTGTTCACCAATGTGAACGTGCATAAAAAGATCAGAGAACTCATACAAGCCAAAGACAAATCATTCACCGGTGGAAAGGGAGATGAAGGAGGATGGGCACCCAACCTCACCAACCAGGAAGCTATAGAAATACAGGTCAAGGCATGTGAAGCTGTAAGTGATGAAACAGGAGTACTTGTAAAACCATCAATGGATATGGCAGCAAGTGAATTCTGGAATTCAGAAACAGAGGAATATGTCTATGCCAAAGAAGGAACAAGAAGATCAACAGGAGAACAAGTCGACTATGTTAACGATCTAATTGAGACTTATGGATACTACTTTGTTGAAGATCCAATCCGAGAGGGAGACTTTGAAGGATTTGCAGATTTAACCCGAAAATCTGGTAAAAAATGTCTGATATGTGGTGACGATATATTCGTGACCAATGCAGAAATACTTAAAGAGGGAATATCTAAAAAAGCTGGAAATTCAATTATAATCAAACCCAACCAGATAGGAACCTTAACTGACACTTACAAGACTGTTGAACTGGCCCGTAATAATAAATATGTACCAGTTGTATCCCACCGTTCAGGTGAAACACCAGACGATACCATAGCACACCTTGCAGTTGCATTTTCATGCCCAATAATCAAGACAGGTGCTGTTGGCGGTGAACGTATAGCCAAACTCAACGAACTTATAAGAATAGAAGAAGAAATGAACAACCCTGAAATGGCGGACATAGCCAAATACAGGTAGTTTCACTTAAAAATATAACCCATCCAAAAAAAAGTGGATTTAATCGTAGTTTTTTAGGATGGATATTTAACTAAAAAAATGAAAAAAAAGCATTGATAATCTATGCAAAGCTTTTCATCTTAAATAGATGATAAAAATATTAAAAAAATCTAATTGGAGATAAGAATATGGTTAAAATAACAATAGACCAGGATAAATGTGAAGGAGCAGACTGCGCAGAATGCATAGATGTCTGCCCAATGGAAATTCTCGTACTTGATGGGGAAAAAGTTGTAATTCAGAACAAGGAAGATTGCAGTCTATGCGAGGTATGCATGGATGTCTGCCCGAACGAGGCAGTTAAAGTTGAAGATGATGATTGATACCGATTATTAATTCAAAGATTCAACAGATAAAAAAAATTTTCAAGATTATAAAAAATTAATTTCTTTATGAGGTGGTAAATTGTCAGAATTATTAATTCCATTGGACAAATATTTAGCAGCAGGTCTACACATAGGTACACAGCAGAAAACAAAGGATATGGAACGATACATATACAGGGTAAGGGCAGATGGTCTTTACGTTTTAGATGTTAGAAAAACCAACGACAGAATCGTTGCAGCAGGTAAATTCCTTTCAAAATTCGACCCAGACGATATACTCGTTGTATCAACCAGACAGTACGGACAGGCACCAGTTAAAAAATTCGGTCAGATAACAGGGGCCAAAACCATACCTGGAAGGTTCATACCAGGAACCTTAACCAACCCTAACTATGCAAAATTTATAGAACCCAAAGTACTGGTTGTAACTGATCCTAGATCAGATTCACAGGCAATAATTGAAGCAAGACAGATAGGAATACCTGTAGTAGCATTATGCGACACAGAAAACCTACTTGGAAATGTTGATATTGTCATACCTGTAAACAACAAGGGAAGAAAAGCAATAGCACTGGTTTACTGGTTACTGGCTAGACAAACTCTCAGGGGCAGAGGAGACCTAGCAGAAGATCAGGATCTGGATATTCCTTCAACGGACTTCGAATTGAAGATGTAATAAAACTTATTTCCGCAGATATTTTATAATTCACGTAACTGGATCAATCTGATCTATTTGATCAGACCCAGATTTTATTGGACAATGTGATAAATTGGGTTAGTAAATGAAATGGATTTTGTGTCTTAAAACTCGAATAAGATTTGTTTAAAAAAATAAAGTATGAGGAAGGTGATTTTATGATAAGGAAACCTGCAGTTGCAGGACTTTT
>PMMV01000086.1 GCA_003162115.1 Methanobacterium sp. | reverse complement strand
ATTAAAATGGATTCTTTATAATTCCTTTTGAAAGTGGTATTCAGTGAATTAACGATTCATTTCTTAGAATTGGTGCGGATAATGACCGAAGAACACATAAGACCGGATCCCGATGTTCTTTTAAAAAAAATAAAGGAAGAAGAACATATAAAAGAACGTAAAAAGGGTTATTTAAAGATATTTTTGGGATATGTTGCAGGTGTAGGTAAAACATATCGAATGCTCTCTGAAGCACGGACTTTGAAAGAACAAGGGCATGAGGTAGTAGCAGGACTTGTTGAAACACATGGAAGGGTTGAAACAGAAGAGCTGTTAAAAGGTTTGGAAGTTTTACTAAGAAAAGAGATAGAATACGGGGGTATTTTACTTGAAGAACTTGACATCGCAGGAATATTAAAAAGAAAGCCAGAATTCGTGCTCGTAGATGAATTAGCCCATACAAATGTACCAAGTTCAATGCATACTAAACGATATAATGATGTTGAGGAAATATTGGATGCAGGTATAAATGTTTACACGACCTTGAATGTTCAGCATATAGAAAGTGTGAAGGATATAATTTATCAAATAACGGGTGTTGATGTTAAAGAAACTGTCCCAGATAGTATAATTGAAATTGCAGATAAAATTGAAATTGTTGATTTACCCACAGAGGAACTTCTTCAAAGACTGGAAGAAGGAAAGGTTTACATACCTGAAAAAGCACAGCAAGCACTTTTAAAATTCTTTAAGGAAAGAAATTTGGTGGCGCTTCGGGAACTGGTACTTAGATATGCCACAAGATGGGTAGATTACAATATGAAACAGCGCCTAGAAAAAGAAGGCATTTTCGGACCTTGGGATGCCAGTTCAACAATTATGGTATGTATAAATTCAAGAGATTCATCTGAGAACATGATACGTCTTGCCAATAGATACGCTGAAAATTTTAATTCAGAATGGCTTGCAGTATATGTCGAACCCACTTATAAATTTAATATGGGCTATGAAGAAAGTTTACAGCTTGAAAAGAATCTGGAACTAGCTGAAGAATTAGGAGGTAAAGTTTTCAGATTGACAGGCATTGATATAGCCGAAGAAATTGTATCATTTGCAAAGAAAAAAAATATAAGCTTAATTGTTATAGGACATTCAGAGAGGTCCCGTATCGAAGCATGGGTCCGTGGATCTGTGGTTAATGAAATTATTAGCAAAGGTAGTCCAATTCAAGTTCTTGTTATAGGTGGGGAGAACCCTGAAAATGGAGATCAAGTCCAAAAAATAAATAGAAAAAATTATTTAGACTTAAAAAGTTATTTAANNTTAGAAGCGATTAACATACCAATGATATTCATAATACCCATTGTTTTTAGTGGATTAATTGCTGGACGAAAGGGTGGAATCATGGCATCTATAATGGCAGTAGCTTTCTTTGATTTTTTCTTCGTTCCACCCTACTTAACTTTTAGTATAGCAGATATACGGTTTATCCCCACCTTTTCGGTTCTGTTCATTGTGGGTATCATAACCAGTTTCCTTGCTGACACAGTGAAAAAACAAGTTGAAAATACAAGACAAAGGGAGGAATTTATAGCATCACTGTATGATTTCAGTAGGGATTTATTAGTTTCTCAAAACTTAGAAGACTTTTTAAATAGAATTACCAGTTATATAGAAGATTTGTTCAATTATGATGTTGTGATGATCTTGCCTGATGATAAAGAGAAACTGAAAATATCATCCCGAACAGGAGATAATATTCAATTTAACGATAGTGATTTAGGTTTGGCCAACTGGGTTTTTGTACATGAAAAATCTGCAGGATATGGTACAGATACATTAGCCTCATCAAAATGGTATTATCTCCCATTAAAAGCTCATAAATCAAAATTAGGCGTTTTAGCAGTTTCACCATATAAATCAGATATTACAAATGAGCAGAAACGCCTTCTCGAAGCATATACAAGAATTGTTTCAATTGCCCTGTCGAATTATTTAAAATAATTGAATCAGAGATCAATAAATTTAATACGGTAAATTTCTTTTTCACAATAAAATCCATATTATACACTTCAGCTTTTACGAATAACAGCTTATGATGACCTCTTATTTTAATTAATCATCCAATGGTAATCTATATTCAATTTAAAATCAGAAGTATCAATTTGATATTTTAAACGCCCATAATAATCAATATTGAAATTTTTTATTATTGATAGAAATATTAGAACTGGATTACATAATTAAAGTGATATTAATGTGAACTATATTGGGGATAATGCTTGTGAGTACTGAAATGAAGTATGATGTGGTAGTGGTCGGTGGACGATTAGCTGGTTCAACATCATCTCTTTTTGCATCTAAAGGTGGTTTAGATGTATTGATGATTGAAAAAAGACAAGAAATTGGAACTCCCGTCCAATGTGCTGAAGCTACTACCCATGAAACATTTAATATCCTTGAAATGGAACCTTCTAAAAAATATCTGTGCACAGACATCGAGGGTGTGGCTTTTTACGCTCCCAGTGGTAAGCACTTCCGGGTTAAGGGCAATAATATGTATGGATTCATGGAAGGATATGTCTTAGAAAGAAAAATCTTCGACAAACAGCTTGCAATAGAATCAGCAAAAGCAGGTACAGACATAATGGTAAAAACCACCGTTAAAGATATTATAAAGAAGGATGGCCATGTTTGTGGAGTTGTTGCAAAACACCTTGGAAAAACATACGATATAAAAGCTGATATTGTTATAGCCGCTGATGGTGTTGAATCAAATATAGCAAATAAGGCAGGTCTTAAAACTGTTAATAAAATCGAAGATATAGCTTCCTGTGCCCAATATGAAATGGTTGGCCTTGATATAGATCCTAATTATCTTCAAATACATCATGGATCTCATATAGCCCCTGGCGGATATTTGTGGATATTCCCAAAGGGTAACGGAGTTGCAAATGTTGGTTTAGGTGTAGTAAACTCAAAGAAAACAGCTTATTATTATCTCAACAAGTTCATAAAAAAATTGGATGCAACACCTGTTGAACTTAATATAGGAGGAGTACCACTTTCAGGACCCATGGAGAAAACCTATTCATCTGGACTTATGGTTGTTGGAGATGCAGCAGGACAAGTTGATCCAATGAATGGAGCAGGAATACAAAACACTGTAAAATGTGGCAGAATAGCAGGAGAAGTAGCTGTAGAGGCAATTGAAAATGAAGACACATCTTCAAAATATCTTAAAAAATATGAAGATCTCTGGAGATCAGCCATAGGAAAGAACTTAGAAACCTCCCTAAAGTACCAGAAAATTTTTCAGAACCTCAAAGATGATGATTTTAATGTGCTAGCTGAATTTTTAGAGGGTAAAGACATTGAATCAATTTCAAAACTATCAATACTTAAATTTTTAAAGAATTATCCACATCTTATAACCCTTTTATTCAATGTCTTCTTCCTAAAAAAGTAAATACCACAGTATAAACGAATTTAACTGAAATATATTAATTCCAATTCGGAATAGATATTAATTTTAATTGTTTCAGAGATTAAATTTATTTCATTGTAATTACATAATAAATATGGAAGTTATTGGGGGTTATTGAATTAATATAATTTATAATAAAGATACTCTAATAAAAATTGTTAAGTTGGGAAGGCCTCAGTTCACATTTGCAGTTTTAATGTATTTTCTGATCGGTACCTTGTTTGCTGTTCTATTAAATGCACAATTTGTTCTGTCTAAATTTATTTGGGGATTCCTCATCTTGTTTACAGCCAATTTGGCTACTCACTATTCTAATGATTATTTTGATTTTGATGTGGATAAATATGGTACTGTTACACCATTTTCTGGTGGTAGTGGTATTTTAGTAAAAAATCCAGAGTTAAGAGAGTTATCAAAAAAATTAGCATACTTTTTTATAGGTTTATCAATTCTAATTGGAGCATCCTTTACGATCTATTTTTCATATCCAATTTCATTCTTTTTATTTGTATTGTTCGGAAATGCTTTAGTATGGTTTTATTCCGCTCCTCCCATAAAATTAGCTTATAATGGATTGGGAGAAGTTGGAAATCTATTAAACGGCTTTATACTGCCTGGTGCTGGCTATTTTGTAATGATGGGCACTATAAATCTTCCTTTCATTATTTTCTCCATACCACTTCTTTTTTTACAGTTCATGTTCTCCATAGGAGTGGAAATTCCAGATCTAGAAGGGGATAAGTTAGGGGGTAAAATTACATGGATCGTTTCTAAAGGCCGTAAATGGGGTTTTAAATTAATGGGAATATCGGTGGCACTGGCCACAATTTCGTTTTTGATTATACCACTTACAAATCTATTTCCTCAAATAATTGATTTTCGACTGCTTGCAATTATTACCCTGATCCCTTTAAGTTTAGGATTATATGCATTTTGGAAAAGACCACTGGAGAAAAAACCAGCCACAAAACTGGCAATAGTTAACATAGGATCTCTTTTTGCCGTATTGATACTGATAAATTGTTACTTCATTTATTTACTAAATTAAAATTTTTTTATTCATTTTTTCAATCTTAAAATCGTATTATTTTCGGATTCAACAAAAATTTGTTGTTCATAATAATTTTGGTAAATTTTTTCTAAAATAAAATAGATAATAATAAGATATCTATAATTTAGGGGGTATTCCATGGCTGAGTATAGGTGTACAGTTTGTAACTACGTTTATGATGAGGATAAGGAGAAGGTTAAATTTGATGATCTACCAGACGATTGGAGATGTCCTGTCTGTAATTCACCTAAAAGTGTGTTTGTCTTATTAGAGGTGGAAAAAGAAGAATTATTAATAGAGCACAACGTTTCTGAAATAATAATTGAACAAATGGCTGAATGGGGCGTAAGATATGTATTTGGAATACCAGGTACTTCTGCTTTGGGATTAGTAGACGCAGTAAAGAATAATGATAAAATAAAATATTTTCAGGTAAGACACGAACAAACTGCTGCATTTATGGCATCAGCATATGGTAAACTCACCGGACACATTGCAGCATGCTTAACAGTTGCAGGGCCGGGGGCAACCAACCTTGCAACAGGATTATATGATGCAAAATTAGATCATGCTCCTGTATTAGCTTTAACAGGGCAAGTAGAAAGGCACAGGATTGGTACCGGTGCGACACAAGAAATTGATCAGTACCCATTTTTTGAACCCATATGCGTCTTTAACAAAACTGTTATGGCAAAAGAACAAGCCACTAGTCTAGTAACCCAAGGAATTAAACACGCATTAATGGAAAGAGGAGTTTCCCATCTGGGCATACCTAACGATATGCAGAAATTGCCTTACAATACAAAGATAAAAGATTTTGAAGGGAATCTGGCCAATCGTGCTGTATCACAATCCCCAAGACACCTAATAACTGCTGTACGGGTGATTAACAAATCCAAAAGGCCTGTGATTATTGCAGGATTTGGATGTATGGATCAAGGAGATAACTTGCTACGTCTAGCAGAGAAGATTACAGCAC
Organism: Methanobacterium sp.; assembly: GCA_003162115.1. Lineage (GTDB taxonomy): Archaea > Methanobacteriota > Methanobacteria > Methanobacteriales > Methanobacteriaceae > Methanobacterium_B. The sequence continues at coordinate 26,914 of PMMV01000086.1, read as the reverse complement.
CAATTGTAACCACATTTAGGGGTAAAGGATTGGTTGATGAAGATCACCACCTTTACATGGGAAGTCATGGGGATATAGGATCCACAGCTGCTTCAAATCTGGTACAGAAATCTGATCTCCTGATAGTTATAGGTTCATCGTACTCTGATCAAACCCAGATACCCGAAAAACCAACAGTACAAGTGGATATTGATCCTATGATGATTGCCAAAAAGTATCCAGTTAAAGTGGGTCTAGTTGGGAATACAACAGAAATAATCCCAGAACTATTAAATCTTGTTAAAAAACGTGAAGACAATAATTACTTAAAAGAAATGAGAAAATTGAAGCAAGACTGGATAAATCTACTCGAAGAAGAAATTAACTCAGAAAATTCACCCATTAGGCCACAGTATATTATTAAAACCCTAAATGATAAGTTAGATGATGATGCCATCATCACTTTGGACGTGGGTGAAAATGCATGGTGGTTTGGCCGTAACTTCTGGATGACCAGTAAACAGAAGATGTTACTATCGGGCTACCTTGGATCTATGGGTTTTGGTCTGCCTGCTGCAATGGTATCTCAAATAACTTATCCTGATCGTCAGGTTGTATGTATTACTGGCGATGGAGGATTTACAATGGTTATGGGAGATTTCATGACTGCAGTAAAATATGAACTTCCCATTAAAATATTTTTAATGAATAACAAACAACTGGCAATGATCATGCAAGAACAAAAGGTAGAAAACTACCCTAACTGGCAGACAGAACTTCAAAACTGTGATTTTACAAGTTATGCTGAAGCCTGTGGCGGAATAGGGATTAAAGTCGAAAATCCTAGTGAATTACCAGGAGCTGTTGAAAAAGCCCTTGCAACCAATAAACCAGTGATTGTAGACATCAACACAGATCCGAAAAGATTTATTTAAANNATTTTTATCATGAAAATTTGGATAAATGATTAGATGAACTAATTAGTTCGTGTAAAGTTTCCTTCTTTCTTTAGACAGATGCTTAAATATTTCTTCGGCTTCTTCAGGTGTTACTGCTTTACGATTACCCTCTTCATCTTCTATAATAACGCCACTATTTTTGAGCATTTTAAATCTATTTTTTCTGACTTCTTTGTCAGGGTGACATATGAACTGACAGTTACTGCATGTATATTCCAATTTATGCCCGGGAACTATGGGATGATAAAAGTAATCTCCCTTTTTAGGTCGTTTAAGATAAGCTGGTACTGCATTTAACATTGCAAACCTAAAATCTTCGTCTTTTTCTGGAAGATCTAATCTAGCTGGTGACCATGTAGACCATTTCTTTGAAGGGTGAAGACCAGTAAATCCAGAACATACTATACCACATTTTGAGTAATCACCACGTTTACCATATTCAAATTCTTTTTTACCCATTGTTAACCTGGTTTTTTCGTCTTTAGAAACGAACTGCGGGATGCAAACAGCCCTACATAGTTTGCATTCATCACAATAATTTTCAGATTCTTTTAAGGGTTCTGTGGGTTTAAGATCTGCCTTCGTCACTACTGAAGCTAGTACTATTGCTGCACCATGCTCTTTTGTTAATATATGGCCAGAGTATCCGAAAAATCCAACTCCTGATCTTGCTGCCAGATATCGGTGAGAGATCACTGGTTTCATATCCCTTATTCCGTTGGGAGTATCTTTTCTGTACACGAAGTTGGGAGATATGGCTTTAGACTCGTATCCTATCATATCTAAAAATTCCGCTATTTCAAGGGCAATGCCGCGAGCAAATGTTGTTGTGTTGATCTTATTTTTATTTAGAGCAATGTCCTTCTTACTTAGATATGGTTCAATGAGGTTTTCATCGAATGGAACAGCAAAAACTATGGCAGATTTTGCACCGGGTAAAGCGTATTCTAAATCTGTTGATTCCGGACCACCTTCAAGGTTTTTAACAGTTACAATACCAACATCGGATGCTCCTAACTCCTTAGCCATACTTTTTACGACTTCAGTAATATCTTCTTTTGATAACATATTTTCTGCAATAAATTTAGGATTTTTAGCTGCGAATTTGATTGTCTTTGCAGTATCAGAAATTTTCATTTTTTATTCACCTAAAATTAAAAGTTTCATTCTTTCCTTTTATCCAATTTTGTCTTTAATAATGGTTTTTGTGGCATTTTTTGATTTAACCTTCTCTTTCCTATAAATTTTGTAGGCTGCATATGTGATTCCAACTACCAAAGGCCCTATAAATAGGCCGGGAATTCCCATTGTCACCGCACCGTAAATAAATCCTAATAAGAATACCAGCGGATGAACTTCAGAGTATTGAACTGCAATTCTTGGTCTAATATAAAAGTCTGTGGTGGTTTCTATTATCCAACCGAACAGTATGACCAGCACACCCTGTGTTGTATTTCCGAGAAGTATGCTGACAATCCCGATGGCACCATAAACTATCCATGGACCAATTATAGGTATAAACATGGCTATTCCACTTATAATACCTAATAAAAGTGCATATTGATATCCAAGGAAGTAGTATAAAATTCCTGAGAGTATCCCCAGAATTACAGCGGGAATTGCATTGCCAACTATGATGCTTTTTAAAACGTCGTCAGCACTATCGAATATCTTCTGGTAGAAGTCCATGTCTTTATCTGGAATGATATCTTTTACATATTGAATCACTTTATCCCCATCTCTGGCAAAATAAAATATGGTAAAAATTAATATGAGCATCTGGGCTGCAAGACCGGGAATGGAACTTACCAGAGCAATAAATGAATTAGCCAAGTAAGAGATTAACTGCGTAATTCCGGTTTGTATGGCACTTATTAAAGTCTGGGTAACATTACCTGGAAGCCCAAGATTCTGAACAGCATCATTTATTGGATTCAAGCTCATGGTAGAATTACCTGCTGCAGCTTGATGTAAAGAGCCGAAAGTAGATTCAGCTATGAGTATAAACTGGCTTAAAGTAAAATACAGCAACAGAACTATTGGAATAGCAAATAATATCATTCCTATGAATACTGACAAGGTATCATTTTTTATGTAATGTTTGACTTTTTTAGCGATAAAACGAATATAATAGGCTAAAATAGCTCCAAATATTACTATTGTCAGGATTGGAAGTAAAATTCCCAATGAAAGAAGGGTTAAAATTAATATTAAAGGGATTACTGTTGAAATTCCTATTTTTTTTAGATCTAAACTCATATTTACACCTGAAATTTAAAAAATATTTATTTATTTTATTCTTGATGGCAAGAATATGCTTGTAATAAATCCTAAGAGCAATATCAATGTTAATATGTTAAATGTCTGTTTCATTGCCGAACTTAAGGCAGAATCCACTATATGGGTTACTTCCGGCACCAAATTTGGAGGTATGTCCTGCGGGGTAGTGGTCTGCATTTTTTCTACGTAGTTAACGATGCTATCTTGTACCTGTGCTGTAGTCATATTTCCCGATAGGTCAGATGAACTAATAGAGGTAGTAAGTCCACCAAATACTCCAACTAATAATAAAACACCTATTAAAGCTGTTCCCATGGAGTAGCCTAAATTTTTGAAGGCATTAAGAAAACCTGAAGCATCCGTTTCTTGATCAGAACGTGCAGCTGACATGGTTAGGTTGGTTAACTGTGAAAGTAAAAAGCCTATTCCAATACCAAATACTACTGTTCCTGGTATGATATCAACTATCTGGGTGTTTAAATTGAATACTCCTCCCATTATAAATGTCCCGATAGCTGAAATAATAAATCCTATCATCAAGAGGAATCTAGATCCTAACCTAGAGGATAGTTTTGCACCAAGTAATGAAAAGAGTAAAATGGTAATTGATGCAGGTAAAAGTGCCAGGCCAGTTGTAAATGCGGTGGCCTTAGTCACCTGCTGCAAGAATACTGGAATTATAAAAAGAAATCCAGCTAAAGGAATTTGTGATATAATGGAGTTTATATTACCCAATCCAAATACACGATTTTTCAGGAGTGAGATATCAGATAATGGTTCTTGTCCTCTGTAAATCCTTCTTCTCTGCCAGTATAGGAAAATTAAAAAGAGTATTGCTCCTGAAACTACAAATACTGGGACATATGCCCAGTTTTGAGGGCTGCTCAGTAATAATATGCCTAAAACTATTAGAATCAAGGATATTATGGATAGTACCGCTCCTAATATGTCTAAATCTTTCCAATTTAATGTTGGTTCTGATTCTGTTAAGCGATTTCTGAAGAGGAATATAATGGCAACAATAAGCAGTTCTGAACCGAAAACCAGTCGCCATGTTAAATATGTGGTAAAAATTCCACCTACTATTGGTCCGACAGCAGCTCCAACCGCTGCTATGCCCCCCCATATACCAAATGCAGTAACTCTGTCTTTACCTTTATAATTAGCCCCCACTATAGTCGTGGTTGCAGGTAATATCAAAGCAGCACCAATACCCTCTAAAACTGCCCATCCTACGGTTAACATGGCAGCATTGATACTCAAAGTTGCTACAAGGGTTCCGCAGGCATATATAATCAATCCGATAATGAATGTCCTCTTTCTACCAAGAATATCCTGAAGTTTACTTCCTAACAGCAAAAATGAAGCGATAATTAAGGCATATAAAGCAATGATAGCTTGGATGGTTGACAAAGTAGTATTTAATTCTACAACCAATGTAGTAATAGCTACATTCATAGCAGACGTATCTAAAACAATAATAAAGATCGCCAAACAGGCAATTAATACTACACCCCACTTATACTGATTTTCAGCCATGGTATCATTCCATTTATGATCTTTAAAATCGTTAATCCCAAAAATATAAATTTATCAATAGTTATATGATTTCAGAATATCCAGATGATTCATTTGTTTGTTCATTTCGTTCATTGATGTCTTCTGTCTTATTATAGCTATACCCATCCTAAACATTCTAAGTCAGTTAAATTTACCACTCTAATAGTTTGTATATCAATTATAATATTTAAATGTCGGATTATTTGAATATTTTTCTTACAACATGATAGAATGAAATAAATAATTTACATTAAATAAATAATTTATATGTCTGAGTTAAAATCCTTGAAGATACAGTGTTTAAATATAGAAATTCTTCGATAAGATTTTGCCAAATTCAATTATTTAAAAACAAATTAACATTTATTCGCTTCCATGAAATTTTGGGGTAAATTTGGGCAGAATCAGAACTTGGAAATGGGACAACATTCTACTTTACCCTACCCAATCATAGCTATTAAATAAAGATTTTCTTGAAATTAAAATAATGTTAATTGGATTATTTATAACTATTTCAAGATAAATCACCCAATATCATGTGATTTAACAAAAAAAACAGTAAGAAAATGCATATAAATAAAAATTAGTCAATAATTAGGAGAATTAAAATGAAAGTAACGAGACAGGTTATTGAAGTTATTGACCCTATTTATGTGATGGAAGGTGCAGGTGTACGTTTACGTAGGAGTATAGCAACACAAAAATTGGATTATCTAGATCCTTTCCTTCTCTTCGACCATTTTGGATCTGAAGATCCCAATGATTATCTTGCAGGTTTTCCAATGCATCCGCATAGGGGAATTGAAACGGTTACTTACATGTTGGATGGTTTGGTCAACCATAAAGATAGTATGGGTAACTCAGGCACATTAGAAAAGAATGATGTCCAGTGGATGACTTCTGGTAGTGGAATTATCCATGAGGAAATGCCTAAACCTGATAAGGGGAAGATGGAAGGATTTCAATTATGGATAAATCTACCTGCTAAGCTTAAGATGACTACACCACGATACCAGGAAGTCAAATCGACACAAATTCCGGAACTTCACTGCGAAAATGGGGTAAAGGTTAGGATAATTGCAGGAAACATGGATGGGGTTAAAGGGGCTGTAACTGAGATATTCGCTGATCCCATGTATCTGGACGTGATTATACCCAGAAACTCATCTTTTAAACAACCGATTAAAAGAGGACACACAGTCTTTGCATATGTTTTTGAAGGTGAAGGTATTTTCGGAGACTTTGAAGAAGGATCCTCGAAGAGGGAGACTGCTGTATCTTCAACTGAAATGGTAATATTTGGCGATGGGGACTATATTAAAGCTAAAACAGACCAGAATTATGTAAGATTTTTATTAATCTCAGGAAAACCCCTTAACGAACCAATTGTAAGATATGGGCCGTTTGTAATGAACACTTCTGAAGAAATCGAACAAGCTTTGATAGATCTCCAAACCGATAACTTTGTTAAATAAAATTATTTTAGTCAAGCAGGGGTGAAAGTTCGAAACTGGTGGTCAGTAGCTGCTGAAGTCAAGCAGATTGGCGACGGGATGAAGCTAAAGGATGGCTAATGGCCATGATATTTAGAGAACACCTTTCTAGTTGGGGTTATTTATTAGATACTTCCACAGCGTACAATAATAATGAAATGGTTCCTCCCAAGTGAATGAAACTTATCTTATTTGATAATTACTAACATTTAAATATGATTTATCATATAAATAATGAAAAGATGAAATATATGTATAGAGTGGTGTCTTATGACTGGTAACAAGAGTAAATCATTTTACGGTTCTGTTAAGGTGGGTGAGCGAGGACAGATTGTTATTCCTAAAAAAGCTCGAGATGAATATGATATTAAAGCTGGTGATAGTTTAATCGTATATGGGGACGATAAAAAGGTCATTAAAATTATGAAAGCAGATATGATGAGAGATTTTGCATTGAAAGTATTGGAAGAACTTGATAATAACGAAGGTTAGAAAATTGATATACAAAAATATTTTATTACCCATTGATGGGTCAGAAAATTCAAAACGAGCATCTGAACATGCTGTAAGTATTGCTGATCTAAACAACGGTAATATTACAGTTCTATTTGTTATTGAACCTAACTATCCAAGACTTCCGATTTTACCTATTTCAACATTACCTTCTCCTGATGAAAATTATTTCGAAGAATTGAGAGACGAAGGAAAAGGGATAATTAAAGAATTCGAAAAACAGCTCGAACAAAATGGGAATAAAAATGTTCAAATAAACACTTCAATTAAAGAGGGAAAAGCCTATATTGAAATTCTCGATTCAATTAATAGAGGAAATTTTGATCTAGTCATTATTGGAGCGTCAGGTAGACACAGCGCTCTTGAGAGATTTACTATTGGAAGCGTAACAGAAAGAGTAATAAGAGAAGCTCAAGTTCCTGTGATGGTCATACCTTAAAATTTTATTATTATGAAATATGATTTTTATGCATAAATATTATATGCGGGAGATGACATGAGTCAATATATTATCAGTTTTAACATAAAACAGCAGAATGGTTGTGAAGATTTTGGATTATAAATGGACAGCTATGTCAAATGTTGTTATTGCCTCTTTAATGGGCAGTATAAATATGAGTATCGTTTTGATAGCTCTTCCCGCAATTTTCAATGGTATCAATATTAATCCTTTGAATTCATTCCAATATTTATTATGGATATTAATGGGTTATGGATTAGTGACCGCGACTTTACTTTTAAGTTTCGGAAGGATTTCAGATATGTATGGAAGAGTAAAAATGTTCAGGTTGGGTTTTTTAATATTCAGCCTTGCGTCTATATTGTTGTTTTTAACTCCATCCACAGGTGATGCAGGTGCATTAGAAATTATAATTTTCAGGATTGTACAGGCTGTAGGCAGTGCATTATTCATGGCGAATAGTGCGGCCATACTTACAGATGCATTCCCATCCAATGAACGAGGAAAAGCATTGGGTATAAATACGGTGGCAGTAATGTCAGGATCATTTTTGGGCTTAATCCTGGGTGGAATACTAGCCGTGTTTAACTGGAGATATATATTTTTAGTCAGTGTACCATTTGGAGTCATTGGAACTATATGGTCCTATTATAGGCTTAAAGAACTGTCCATAAAAGCAGTAAAAACAAAAATTGATCTTTGGGGAAACCTTACATTTGTTTTAGGTATCACCCTTATACTGGTTGGGGTAACCTATGGATTGATACCCTACGGCAATAGCCCTATGGGATGGAACAATCCTTGGGTAATAGCTTCAATGGTCATTGGATTGTTTTCACTTATTCTGTTCCCATTTGTTGAAAATCGTGTCGAATCCCCAATGTTCAGGTTAGATTTGTTTAAGAATAAGAGTTTTGCGTATGCGAATCTAGCTGGGTTACTGGGTTCGTTAGGTCGTGGTGGTATGATGTTCATGTTAATATTATTACTGCAGGGAATATGGCTCCCACTACATGGTTATAGTTACAGTTCCACTCCTTTCTGGGCTGGTATTTACATGTTACCATTAACAGCAGGAATCCTTATCATGGGACCAATATCGGGAATATTATCTGATACATACGGTCCCCGTTGGATAGCTACAGGGGGGATGGTTGTTGTAACTTTATCTTTCCTGTTGTTAGCAGCACTTCCCTACAATTTCAGTTACCTGGAATTTGGTTTAGCAGTGTTTATGATGGGGGTTGGAAGCGGTATGTTTGGTTCACCAAACAGTGCATCCATAATGAATTCTGTTCCATCAGAAGATAGGGGTGTTGCTTCGGGTATGATGTACACAATAATGAATACCGCATTTACAGCTAGTATGGCCATATTTTTTACCATAGTTATCGTTGGAATAACTCAAAGATTCCCAGAAGCTATGACATCATCACTGGCCAGTATAGGTGCTGTACATTTAGCCCCTGTCCTAAGTAAAATTCCACCTACAGCGGCATTATTTTCAGCCTTCTTAGGTTATAATCCAGTAAATGCTATATTAGCCAATTTACCATCATCATTTGTAGCCCTAATACCCAGTTCAACTTTAAACACACTGACTGGTACTACATGGTTCCCATCTACCCTCGCAAATGCATTTGTTCCCTCACTACAAACTTCATTCTACATTGGGGCAATATTATCCGCTATAGCAGCCATACTATCTGCACTTCGTGGAGAAAAATATATTCATGAACATGAAGAGATTAAAACAGGTTCAAAAGCTGATTTAAAATTAAATGAAGACCAAGAAAAATCATATTAAAACTGTAGATAATTTTTGAAAAATGATATCTGAAATTCGGAAAATACCGTAATTCGATGAAAAAACGATGAATGGAATCAAATTAGTATCAATATTCTGTAGTATTTAAATAAACTCCAAACACGTTCTTGATTAAAAAAATTAAAGGTGATTAGAGATGGACGTACTATTAATCAACCCCTACGATGAAAATGCGGTAAAGAATGGTTTAGGTTTTATTACCCCTCCACTGAATCTCATGTACTTAGCAGGGGCTCTAGAAAATTCTTCGTTATCTGTTAAAATAATAGACGATGATTTGGAGAAGTTAGGTCACGATCAGGTAGCTAAAATTGCATCAAAACTTGATCCCAAGTTAGTAGGTATCACAGCAACAACTTCCACCATAAAAAATGCTCTGGAATATTCAGATATAGTTAAAAAAGTTTTACCAGACTCAGGGATTGTTATAGGAGGTCCTCACAGTACTTTTATGCCTATTGAAACTTTAAAATGTTCTGAATCACTTGACGCAGTGGTTATTGGTGAGGGCGAAGAAACCATGGTAGAACTTGCAGAAAAATACTGTGACTCAAACACAGCAAAGCTTGAAAGTATTAAAGGAATAGCCTTTCAGGATTTAAATAATGGGAACATCAAACTAAATCCTCCTCGACCATTGATTAAGGACTTAGATTCAATTCCTTTTCCAGCCAGGCATTTGGTCCCATTTGAATCCTATGGTACTACGAAAAATAAATCAAGCGATATGATTACAAGTAGAGGATGCGTTTTTTCATGTGGTTACTGCTCTTCATCTCTAATAATGGGTAAGAAATTTAGAAGTAGAAGTGCAGAAAATGTTGTTAATGAAATTGAGCAACTCGTTGAAAATTACAAAATTAAAGATATAGCCTTCATGGATGACACATTCATGCTCAATAAACCTAGGGCGAATTTAATAGCGGATGAAATAAAAAATAGAGGATTAGATATAGGCTTTGTTGCCTCGTCAAGAGTTGATATGGTTGACAAAAATCTTATAGAGAAACTCAAAAGTGCAGGTCTAAGTACATTGTACTACGGAGTTGAATCGGGTTCACAAAGAGTTTTAGATCTGATGAAAAAAGGAATAACATTAAAACAGGCAGAGGAGGCTGTTAAAGCTGCTAAAGAAGTAGGTGTGGAAATTTTAACCTCATTTATCCTTGGATTTCCCGGGGAAACCAGTAAAGAGATAGATAAAACCATTGATTTTTCCATAAAACTCAATGCAGACTACAGTCAATTCTCAATATTAACGCCTTTCCCTGGTACACCCATATATCACGAATTGAAAGAAAAAGATCTTATTGACACAGAAAAGTGGGATCAATACACCGTCCTAAAATCAGTTATCAAATATGAAAAATTGGGTCTAAGCAAGAAAATGGTAGAAAGAAAGCTGGCCAAGGCCTACTTCAAGTTTTACACAAGACCTAAATATCTTCTTAAGCACCGTTACATGTTTAAAGTCATAATGGGAATTGTTCTAAGGAGTTTTATATTACCTAAAATTAAGGGCAGCACAGGTAAGGGATGGTATCAAAACCTAAGTGAAACATCGAAATAAATAGTTTTAGGAATAATATAAAGCCATTAATATCATATAAGCAGATATGATGCAGATTTTCCATAATGTATTGAAAGAATGTAATTATAAAGATTAATGGACTTTAAATATCTTTTTTAATGGAACGGAGTTATAAAATGAGAATAGCCAATGGAATAGAAATGCTGGAAATACCAATGAATATTATGGGTATTGAGAGAACAATATACCCAACTCTCATATTTGATAAAGATACAGTAATCCTAGTTGATGCAGGAGTAACAAACAGTTTATCGGAAATTAGAAAGGCAATAGAAAATGCTGGTGTACCATTTGGAAGGCTCAATAAAATTATTGTAACACATCAAGACATAGACCATATTGGAGGTATTAAAGGTATTATTGATGAATTACCCGATGTCGAGGTGCTTGCTCATGAAGAGGATAAACCATACATCGAGGGCGAAAAGAAGCTTATAAGATTAAATTCAAACTTCATGGATCGTATAAACGCTTTACCAGAAGAAGAGCGGGAAAAAGTCATAGATATGCTTGAAAACGTTCATGTAGAAGTTAACAAAACTATATTCGATGGTGAAGAGCTGGATTACTGTGGAGGAATAATCGTAATCCACACCCCCGGCCACACCCCCGGCCATATATGCCTTTACCATAAAAAATCTAAAACCCTCATCGTAGGTGACGCCATGAACGTGGCTGACGGACAACTTATAGGGCCCAACAAACTGTCTATGAACAATGAAGAGGAGAAACTAGCTATAAATTCACTTAAAAAGTTTGAAAAATATGATATTAAAAATATTATAAGTTACCACGGAGGCCTTTTCAACGATAATCCCAATCAAAGAATTAAAGAGTTATATTAAGAGGAACTGAATGATTGATCTCAACCTGATTTTTCTTCCCCTATTCGGGTTTCTTATAGGCTTATTAGTGTCTATGTTAGGTGGAGGGGGAGGGGGACTGTTTGTACCGGTTTTGACACTTATCTTCGGTATCCCGACACAGGTGGCTGTTGCAACATCTTTAGCATCAGTATTACCTACCACGGCATTAGGAGCTTTAAGTCACTATCGTCAGGGTAATGTGGATATCCGTACGGGCTTGATATTAGGAATCGGTGGAATAGTTGGAACGGTAATAGGGGCTTACATAGCCAATATGCTTCCTTCTATCCTTTTAAGGAAATTTCTCGGTTTTTTTATGTTGATAATGCTGTATCCAATGATTCGTAGTGCTCTTAAAAGACGTAAAAAGACAGATGAAAGTAAAAATGGGGATAACAGTAAAACAGTATCATTAAACCTGACAGGGCCTAAAAGAATTATAGCCTCTTTTTTTGGAGTTGCATCCGGACTAATGGCAGGGGTTTTTGGAATAAGTGGAACACCACCTGTTACTATGGGACTTTACAGTTTAGGCCTGCCAGCCATAATGGTTGTGGGCACGTCTGTATTTGTTCTTATATTTAACTCTGCTGCAGGTATAGGAGGTTATTACATCTTAGGAAGGTTAGATCTGATGTTAATAATTCTTCTTGGTGGAGGGTCAGCCATAGGTGCATTTTTAGGACCTATACTCCTTAAAAGAATTAATCCAATCACAATTGAGAAAATATATGCTCCTTTGCTCGTGTCAATCAGTCTTATTTTTGGTCTTGCATTGATACTGGCATAATTAATTATTCAATAAAAAGGTGGAAGGCGATTTTTTGGAATATAAATGGACAGCTATGTCAAATACATTCATAGCCACTTTAATGGGTACTATAAATACATTCATTATTCTAATTGCTCTTCCAGCTATTTTTAATGGTATCCATATAGATCCATTGAATTCATTTCAATATTTATTATGGATATTAATGGGTTATGGATTAGTTACAGCAACCTTACTTTTAAGTTTCGGAAGGCTTTCAGATATGTATGGAAGAGTAAAGTTGTTCCGATTGGGTTTTTTAATATTTACAATAGGATCTTTCCTGCTATACTTAACACCATCCACTGGAGACGCTGGTGCTATAGAAATTATTATTTTCAGACTGATTCAAGGAGTAGGTGCAGCATTTTTCCTGTCGAACAGTGCTGCCATTCTTACCGACGCTTTCCCGCCCAGTGAGCGGGGAAAAGCATTAGGTATAAATATTGTTGCTGCGATTGCTGGAAATTTTTTAGGTTTAGTTATAGGTGGTGTGCTGGCGATATATGATTGGAGGTATGTTTTCCTAATCAGTGTACCATTTGGACTTATTGGAACTATATGGTCATTCAAACTTAAAGAACTGTCCATCAAAGCCACAAAAACTAAAATTGATATATGGGGAAACCTTACTTTTGTTTTGGGGATAACTCTCCTACTTGTAGGTGTAACATATGGATTGATCCCGTATGGTAATAGCCCCATGGGATGGAACAACCCATGGGTAATATTCTCCTTGTTAATAGGACTGTTTTCATTAATTCTATTTCCATTTGTTGAAAATCGGGTAGAATCCCCTATGTTCCGATTAGATTTATTTAAAATTAAAAGTTTTGCATATGCTAATATTGCCGGTTTATTAGGTTCCTTAGGAAGGGGCGGGTTGATGTTTATGCTAATATTATTACTGCAGGGTATATGGCTCCCGCTTCATGGTTACAGTTACGCATCTACTCCTTTCTGGGCAGGTATTTACATGTTACCATTAACTGCAGGAATAATTATCATGGGGCCTCTTTCAGGCGTATTATCTGATATTTATGGTCCGCGATGGATAGCTACCGGTGGAATGGTAATTGTAACCTTATCTTTCCTATTGTTTGCGGCTCTTCCAATTAATTTCAGTTTCTATGAATTTGCTTTAGCAGAGTTTATGATGGGGGTTGGAAGTGGGATGTTCGGCACACCGAACACTGCTTCAATAATGAATTCAGTACCCGCGGAAGATAGAGGAGTTGCCTCGGGGATGATATCAACAATGAGGAATACAGCAGGTATAGCCAGTATGGCCATATTCTTTACCATAGTTATAGTGGGAATTACCCAAAGATTCCCAGAAGCTATGGCATCTTCATTGGCCAGTATAGGTGCGGTACATTTAACTCCAATTCTAAGTAAAATCCCCCCTACAGCAGCCTTATTTTCTGCATTCCTAGGTTACAACCCAGTAGAATCTATATTAACTACGTTACCCCCATCACTTACAGCCATTATACCTGCTTCAACATTAAACACATTGACAGGAATCACATGGTTCCCGTCAACACTTGCCACTGCATTTTTACCATCATTAGGAACATCATTCTACATTGGCGCTATAATATCGGCCATAGCTGCTATATTATCGGCACTCCGCGGAGAAAAATATATAAACAAAGATAAAGAGCTTAAAACTAGATCAAAAGATGATTTAAAATTACAAAAAGCAGATACAGAATCGAAATATAAATAAAAAATTAGGCTAATATTATTGAAGGCCCCGGAATATTTCAATTCATAGTAATACTGCTATAAAAAATTAGCTAATATGGAATTTGTTAATAATTTTATTAAGGAGATTATTTGTTACTACGAGCCCTCTATATTTACTTCTTTTAAATCATGTGAAGTGATAAAGATGTTTTATTAGCCTAATTTATTATAAAATATTTGTTAATAAGTGATATCCTTAAAATAACCAATATTCTAATTTAAATGTAAATCAAACCTTTAAACTCTAAAATACCTAATATTTATTAATTAAAAATTACATATTAATTATTGAAAGGAATTTGAAATAATTTTTGAAGCGACTTATAGGATAATAATTAAAAAGAGGTCAAAATTATGATAATGCATTATGATCTTCAAATTAATAGTCCTGCCTTCGGATCTTTAAAGAATATTCCTAAATATTATACGCGCGCTGGAGATAATGTTTCCCCACCATTAATGTGGATTAATGCTCCTGAAAACACAAAGGAATTTGCATTAATCTATTATGACCCAGACGCTCCAATTACCTATGGATTTACCCACTGGTGATCTATGGGATACCCCCTGAAATAGATTCAATAGAAGAAGGTGAAATTAACCAGACCTTCGCTGAAGGTACTAACAGCACAGGAAAACAGGGTTATAGTGGTCCAGCCCCGCCACCAGGACATGGCCCACACCATTACTACTTCTGGTTATATGCACTTGACAAAGCAGTTGATCTTAAACCTGGTTTAACACGACAAGAATTATTAGATGCCATTGATAATCATATCATTGTACAGGCCAGCCATGTTGGAATATATGAATCATAAGAAAAAAAATATGATACCTCTTAAGACCATCTAAACTCATTCATTCTCCTATATCATTTTCAATCTATGAATCTAGCATAAAATCCCTATAAGTACTAAAAAACCCTGGATTTGTATAAACTTAATTACAAAATATTTTTATGTTTTTAAGTTGTCAAAAAATTACAAGTATTAAATTGAACATAAATAATATCATAATTTTAGTTGGAATTTCATAAAATAGGTGTGATTCTGTTGTTGATAAAAAAAGAAATTATAGGAAAAGAAGTTGTGGATACCTCGGGAATTGTAATTGGTAAAGTGGACGATGTTGAAGTAAACTTTGAAACCCAAACATTGGAGGGTTTCATGGTTAGCAAAGGGGGACTCTTTGGAGGTATTGGAGGATCTGGTGGTGGTACCTTAGTTCCTTATGATATTATTAAAGTTATTGGGGACAAAGTACTTCTTACAAGAGAAATCCCAGAAATATAGGCGTATTTGATAGTCTAAAAATTAATTTATTCTATTTAAATAATCTATTTTAAAATAATAGAAGTATACTATAATGAGCTATTTAACAATTTATATATTAAGATAGGACTGAAAGGTGGATCATAAGTATGCCTGCTGAGTTAAACTTAAGATCAAGAGATTATTGGAAGCGTCTTGGCTGGGGTCTGGTAATAGGACTGTTCAGTGCGATAGGAGCTTACATCTTCATTTTTATAATGAACTGGGGTCAAAGTTTATTTTTGCCAAGTCTAACAAATTGGACTCCATTCACTGGACCATGGTATATGGTAGTTCTTATGACTGCAATTGGGTTGGTAGTTGGTTTAATCCATCGATATACCTCTGCAAGACAGATGGATGTTTTTGATGCAGTAAAGAAAGGAAAGATGGATTCAAAGTCTGTGGCCTCTTCTCTTTTAGTATCGATAATATCGTTAATAGGTGGTTTCAGTTTAGGACCCGAAGTACCAACAGGTATGCTAGCAGCAGGTTTGGGAAGTTGGATCTCAAAAAATCGTAAACTAGATGATGAAACTAGCCGAACCAATGTTATAAGCGGTGTTTCAGGGGCTTACGCTGGTCTGTTTTCATCGCCATTCGTGATGTTACTGATGTTACTTGAATCATCTCATTTTCAAACAATAGCTTACTATGGGACTCTGTTAATAGCTGGACTCGCAGCTACGATTGGATTTGCAATATTTTACGCTCTAAACGGAATGGCAGTTTCATCGCTACTTGGTATTTTGTCACTTCCATCCTATAATATACAGATAGTAGATCTGTTTACAGGTATCTTATTGGGAGTTGTAGCAGTTCCTGTAGCTTTGATCTTTGTTATTGTGAACAGAGGTATTCAACGTGTAGTTGCACCATTAAATGGTAAACCAGTCATTCGTAGTACTTTAGGGGGATTTTTATTGGGTTTACTGGCTGTTGCAATTCCTACTACAATTGGACTAGGTACAACACAAATGTCAGTAGTTACACAGCAAGCCGCAACAATCGGGATATTACTCCTTTTAGTATTTGCTTTGGCTAAAATAATAGCTTTAAGTGGAGCATTGAACTTTGGCTTCATTGGTGGACCGATATTTCCACTACTATTTATAGGTTCATGCATAGGATCAATTGTTCATCTGATATTCCCTCAAATACCACTAGCATTAGCCTTGGGCTGCATGATAGTCGCTGTACCTGCTGCAATAGTACCTATTCCCCTGGCTTTAGCAGCAATCGGTATTATTATAGTGGGTGTACCATTTACCGATGCACTACCCATATTTTTATCTGCATTGGTTGCATTTTCCATAACACATGGACTGGCTGGTGGCAATAAAAAAGAAACAGAAAAACCAGTATAAAATCAAATGCTTATGCATCTGGGCAAGAATTAATCCGAATTAATATGAAAAAATCTAATAAAACAGGATCTAGATGAAATATTTCTATATGTTTTTTAGATAAAGAATAAAGAATCTAGAGCATGAGGTGAAACTAGATTATCGTTGCATGAAGGCGATAAGGCCTCCAACGAACAATATGACAACTGCAAATCAAGCTAACCAGTAAACGAGGAATGGGAATATTAAGATAACTATTGCGATAATAACAGCAGGTCCCATCATAGACACACTACTCGTTTGTTGTGTCTCCATAATTTCACTCCATTATTTGAATAAATATAAATATTATTATGTTTTATCAACTATATCTGCTTAATGGTTTAAGGTGCATAAAACTTTTTAAGATGCAATAAGCTGTAAAAATAGTAAATTCAAGAAAATATAATATATTCAAATTAGATGAATTAGTAATGCTTTTCGTTCTTGTATCAGTAAATGTGATGAGTATATCTAGTCGAATCTGAACTTGAAATGAACTTCTGAATTTAATTTTTCTATTTTTTAAATTTATCAAAAAATTAAATAATTAATACTAATTATTCTCAATCATAAAGATTGATGTTTATATCTCAATTCAAACATTATAAAGACCTTAATAACTCAAATTTTCAGAGATTTATCGTTTAAAAACCTTCTGAATCATTAATGTTCATATCACTAATTTTAACTTGAATTAAAATAAAAAAATTTATATTAAATAATAACATATTACATGTATAGTTTGTTTGGTTAAGGAGGTTTTAATAATGAAATGGGGAGCAATACTTCTTATAATTCTTGGTTTAATTGTAATAGCTTTCCCACTTTTAGGACTAGTTCCTGCAGCTATACTTACAGGATTTTTGGTCTTGTTATTAGGTCTGGGACTTCTTTTAGGTGGAATAATGGAAATGGGTGAAAGTGCAGGATTGGGAATCCTTGAGATAATACTGGGTGTCATAGCTTTGATCCTTGGTATAGGTTTCATATTCGATCCGGCCCTATTTGCCTTTGTAGCAGGTTTAATAGTCTACATAGTAGGTATATTCCTAATTATCGTCGGTCTTATAGGAATGATTACCACATCAGGCGGTAGTAGGTGGAATGGAGTAATAGCATTCATAATTGGTATTCTGTACATAGTACTAGGTAAACTAGTAGCAACAAATCCAGTTGTTCTCGGAATATTAATTGGTCTATGGCTATTAATCATGGGAATAATAATGTTATTCCAGAAGGATTAAAAAAACTACTCAAACAAACTACTTTTTTTTATTTTTAAAATAAACTATTCCTACTTTATATTCTTTAAACCAAAATGAGAATTTAACCACTAGTTTCAAATATTAAATGGATTATAGACTAATATAAAAAAAGGTAAAATAGGAGTTTAATCATGCTGATTTTAACCACACCAACTATTGAAGGAAAAAAAATAACTGAGTATTTTGGTTTAGTGACGGGAGACTCCCTTTTGGGTGCAAATCTATATAAAGATATGTTTTCGGGAGTAAGAGATGTAGTTGGAGGAAGAGCCACTAAATATGAAGAGGAGCTTACAACTGCTAGAGAATTAGCACGTAAGAGTATGGAAGAGGAAGCAGAAAAAAAAGGTGCTAATGCAATTATAGCTACACGTGTGGCATATCATAACCTGGGCGGTACCATGGGAAACACCATAATGGTNNACTGCAGTTTCATATCAGGAATAAAAATTATATTAGAAGGTGACATATTTGGATATGAAAGAAACTCTTACAGATAAACGATGGGGAATTATAGCCATAGTCCTGGGAATATTAGTGGGATTCTTTTCTGCATTGATATGTATTAGATTAAATTTAGTTATTTTTGGATTCAACGTCATGTACATATTGTCACCCTTAACTGCGGGATTTGTTGAAACAGTCATAGCTAATAGAAAGTATGGTAAAAGTACTGGTGCTATAAGCGCCCTAATAACATTCATTCTAATCAACTTCTATGGATGGGTTTTGTATGGTTATATAACAAACAATCCTACTACATTTAATTTAATCACATTAATAGCTATAATACTGACTATACAAGCTGCTTTCCCTATATTAATGAATTATATTCTGTTTGTAATTGGCCTGAGTATTATCAGAAGGGTTATTGAATTTATGATTTTCCTACCGTCTAGAATCAGGGGAAAGCCTCTTGGAACTGGAGGAAAAGAGGAAATTAGTGGACCATCAACAGATGAAATCTTCCTCGATGAACTGAGTATTCCCATAGTTTCAGTTCCTTATGTACCAATAGGAAAAATAAAGAGAAATGTAGGTTTAGTTACTGGAGAGGCCATAGCTGAAGAAAAAGAATCTAAGGGATTTATTATGAAGCTTACAAATATCATTAAACCCGCTGAATTAGAAGATATTTATTTAGGAGAGGCCAAAAAGAAGGCCATTTCTCGAATGCTCGAAGATGCTAAATTAAATGGTGCAAATACAGTGATAGATGTTTTAATAGATTATGTTTCTGTGGGTGGATTTCAGGGGAATGCTTTCATTGTTACTGCAACAGGAACCGCAGTAGTATCTGAATAAATGATATTCCTTTTTTATTATTTCTTTCCACCTATCATACACCATAAAAATAATTTACAGAACAGATCTGTATCTTTAAAACCTATTTCTTTTAACCAATTTAACTGTACTAAAAAAGATTCATGATTATCGTCACCTTCTTGTTTGGGTAGATCGATATTTTCTACATTCCTTTTTTTTCCAGTTGTTGAATTTTTCCACCAACCCATATATGGATCAAATAAATCTTTTGGAAATGTATCTTTTAGCTTTTCAGTATGATAAATCCAATAATAAAGACTTTTCAGATAAGCATCTTCGTTTATGGTTTTCATTTCATCGATGTTGAATAACCAACCATTCTCATCCAGTATCCTGTAACATCTGTTATACAACCTCTTTTTATCATTATTTAGTAGATGGTGGATGGAAGATGATGAGGTAATTACATTGGGCGTTCCTTGAATCTCAGATTCCCAATCACCACAAAAATCACTTTGAATGTATGTTATTCTGTCTTTATATTTCAGTAATTTTTTCTGGGTTAGGGTCATGAAATTATTTGAATAATCAAGGTAATAACAAACAGAATCTGGAAACTCTTTTAATACTTTTTCAATTAGAATCCCACTTCCAGCGCCTAAATCTAAAAGTACTATCTCCTTAATATCCTCAAATATTAGTATATCTATTAGTGTATTTTGCATAAAGTCATATCCTGGCACCAGTAACTGACACATCTGGTCATAGCTATTTGCCATTGTTATTCAATTAAATCGCTCTTTATTACTTTGTTTCATATAAAAGCTCCTTATATCTAATTTTTACTTATTAATTAGAACATATTAAATATATAGTTTTATCTAACTAACTATTAAATTTATTGTAAATTCTATATTTTATAAAGTGAAACTATTTTAATTGAATTAGTCCAATTACAACAAAAAATAAATTAAATAATACCTTAATTTTTACTTTTAAGACTATTATATCTTCTTGTACTGAAAATAATTATAATTAAATGTAGAATCAGTACTATAAGTAGGGATAAAACTGTGATTATTAAAGGTACATTAATAAGAGTATAAAATAGCCATAATGTATATATTGCAACTGGAATTCCTAATACAAGACTCACAAAAAGTCCAGGATTATATTTACTTTTTACGATTACAGCAACCACATGGGTTAAACTGTTAAAAACAGCAAAGTATGGAATCCACAATCCAAAAAACAGATTTATATACGATAAAGCAGCGAATATGGGCATTAAGACCCAGATGATTGGTACATTTATCCAGAAAATACTTGAATCATTCAGGGGATATTCTCCATCTTGAACATTAAATATCTCTTTGTTAAAGAAGTTTTTAAATCCACCAGGCCAGTAATGCTCTTCAAATTGATGTAATAAATAAATTGGGATCTGGATCCATATTAAAAACAGAATTAGATTATTGGTTTTAACAACCAAAAAAATAATTATTGTAACAATAATTGATAAAATAAGACAAATCCTAGCCCAATTTAGATATAACCAGTTGATATTCATTTGAGTCGCTCCAGAGCATCAATATCAATTATTATGAATTTTTACAAATCGATTTATATCTGTAGTTTCTATGATCTAAAAATTTTCTTCCAGTCGGTTTTCATACTAACAATGGTATAACCATTTTCCTTTGCAATATTAAATAGTTTTTCAGCACCATTTTTATATGCAAATTCACGTTCATTATCATCGTGGTTAATGAACAACTTGAACCGGGCAGATTCCAACATTTCTATGTCCACATCACTATTACCTCCTGCAAAAACTGGAATTCGTCCCGTTCGGGCGAAGATATGCTCAACCTTTCCAGGACCAAGAGCAATTCCTCCAAGAACATTATAAAGCCTTATTAAGGTGCCATTATTGTATTCATATTCAGATGCTGAGCCTATTACGTTTTCTTTGAAGATTCCCCAGGTTTCTTCAGAAATTACACGCATGAAATCACGGCCACCACCAGAACATACAAATACACGGTATTTGTAATCCTTCAACAAATCAAAAAGTTCCAGCATTGGTTTGTAAACTAGATCTGTAAATTTAGACGCGAATTTCTCTGGTTTTACTGTTTTAAAAAATTCTTTCACTTCCATATCAAATTCATCTGGAGTTTTTCCAGCCCACTGCCTTGCTAAAGCATCTTCAAGAGCCATCACAGCTTCAGGTCTTTGTTCTATAACTCTCTGGAAAAAAGTCTCATCTCTTTCTATAATAGCTTTATAAGGCTGCTTATCAGCCAATGATGGATCATTCCTGGCTGTTCTAGCAAAAGCTATGAACAAGAAATGAAGTTGAACTGGAGTGGGCTTTTCAGCCCAAAGTGTACCGTCATTATCGAAGGTTGCGATACGGTCTCCGGGTTCAATATAGTTTGGGCCTTCCTCTACGGATGAATTTAAAAAATCAATGATACTCTGTTTTACTGGTCCATCGTTCCAGCTTTTTAGTTTATCTCCATTTGAAATGTACATCACTTCCCCAATTTTATTTTGAGTAATTTAGTAATATTAAAAAGATTTTAACTAAATTATTAATATTTTTCATAGTTCTTAAATTTAATATTCAATTTCACAATACTTCAATATAGTTGAATATGTTCAAAAAACAATATTAGAGTGATAACAATCAACATTTGATAAAGGTAGGGGAGAAAATATGAAAGTTATTGCAATTAATGGCAGCCCAAGAAAGAAATGTAACACCGCAACACTACTTAAAAATGCTCTGGAAGGGGCCGAATCAGAAGGTGCAGAAACTGAATTAATTCATCTATATGATTTGAATTATAAAGGATGTAAAAGTTGTTTTTCTTGTAAAATCAAAGGAGGTAAGAGTTATGGCAGGTGTGCAGTAAATGACGATCTAACCTCAATCTTTAGAAAGGTTGAAGAATCTGATGCTCTTATTCTGGGATCTCCAATTTACCTAGGAACTGTTACCGGAGAGATGAGATCATTCATGGAACGTTTGATATACCCATATCTAACTTATAATAATCCTCCAAAATCCCTATTCCCAAAAAAGATTAATACAGGATTTATATACACAATGAATGTCAAGAAAGAACAGGTAAAAGAATCTGGCTACAATTTGATCTTTGCCACTAATGAATATTATTTTAAATTAATATTCGGTGACTCAGAATCACTTTTGAGCTTTGACACCTACCAGTTTAAGGATTATTCAAAGGTTGTTTCTGATAGATTTGATGCTGAAGAGAAAGCAAAAACACGCAGAGAAGTATTTCCAGAAGATTGTAAAAGAGCTTTTGAAATGGGAACAAAATTTGCTCAAAGAATCTAACAGTTTGATCTAACTACTAATTGAATTTAAATAATTAATTTTTTTTAAATAAAATGACAGAATCTTATTAAATTCTTTATTGAACTTGATCTTTAATTTCGTTTAATGTTATTATGTGTTACCATACTGCTAAGGAATATGAATGTAACAAGGACTGTTCTGTTTATTTCACGGTTGATCACTGTCTAAGGCAATGGACAATAAAAAAATGGCTATAAAACACAGGTTAACTTTGTTGAAAGATACCATTTTTGCTACATTAACCAACCCATTTGTACTTACGATTTTGAACGATTAACTAAATCATTGAAATTTTTTTTATACAATTAAATATAATTAAATTTATTTAGGCAGGAATAATGTTATTAGTAGAGTTATGCTTAGTCCCATGACAATTATAACAGTCGCTCCAGCTATGTAGTTGAATAACTTTGAATTTACGTATTCACCCATAACTTTCCTATCATTAATAATTAAAAGCATTAATATAAGTAAAAATGGCAGTAAAAGACCATTTGCAACCTGAGAAAGATATAGTATGGTAAGTAATGGTGCGTTTGGTATCAAAATGATTATTACGGCTATTAATATAAGTCCAAGATACAGTCCATGGAATATTGGTGCTTCTCTGAANNGTAGATAATGGTAGTATACTCGCAGCAAACAAAGATGCATTTAAAAATCCAAATGCAAATAAAATACTTGCATACTGGCCTGCAAGTGGAACAAGGGCTGCTGAAACATCTGCTACATTATTAACCTGAATCCCGTTGGCATGTATTGTAGCTGCACATGCTACCACGATAAAAAATGCTACTACATTTACCACTATAGCCCCAAATACTGCATCCATCTTTGAATATTTCAGGTTTTTTAAACTAATTCCCTTTTCCACAACAGACGATTGAATATAAAACATCATCCAAGGAGCGATAGTAGTACCAACCAACCCTATCATCATTGTAATATACGCCGTACTCGGAGTTATTTGTGGTATTATAGCATCGTGTACAGCTAGAGCCCAATTTGGTTGAGAAAGATATCCTGCAACAATATATGTTAAATACAAGGCTGATGCCATCAAAAATACTTTTTCAACACTTTTATAATTACCTTTTACCACCAATAGCCAAACAAACAATGCTGCTACAGGTAATGCAATGAAAGTAGATACATGAAAAATTCCTGCACTTACTGCTATGCCTGAAAACTCTGCTAGTATGTTCCCCATGTTAGCTGCAAGAAGGGCTATCATCATTAAAAAAGTTAACTTTATCCCCACTTTTTCGCGTATAAGGTCTGCAAGCCCTTTTCCAGATACAATACCCATACGTACGCCCATTTCCTGAATAATAGCCAATGCTATAACCATAGGAATAAAAAGCCAGAGTAGATCATATCCAAACTGAGAACCTGCCAGGGAATAAGTAGTAATCCCTCCAGCATCATTATCCACATTGGCTGTTATAATTCCTGGTCCCATTACTGAAAGAAAGATTATAAAACTTAAGAAAATGGGGTTTTTAAATACCCTAGTAAAAATTCGAATATCCATCTAATCACCCATTTATTTATCTTCCAAACATTCTTGGGACTTGTTTTTTCCATGCAGTAGGTAATACTATATCTATTGCATCGTCTATTGTAACTACGCCTTTAATTTTGTTTTCATCATCTACTACAGGAAGGGCAATTAGATTGTATTTTGCAATTTTTTTGGCAACTTCATGTTCTTCTTCCATAACATGAACGGTTATCATGTCTTTTTGCATGAAATCTTTAAGTTTTGTATCGGGATCCGCTAATAACAGTTCTCTTAATGAAATAACACCTGCTAAATCATTTGAATTTGATAAAGCATATATATAATAAATGCTTTCTACTTCTTTGGCAATTTGCTTAAATTTATCTAGAATCTGGCTTGCAGTCAATTCTTCAGATACTACTGCGAACTCTGTTGTCATTATTCCGCCTGCAGTATCTTCAGGATATTTAAGAAGGTGTTCTACGTCTTTTGCTTCTTCAGGATCCATTAAATTTAGCAGTTCTTGGGCCCTGTCATTTGAAAGATCTCCGATTAGATCTGCAGCATCATCTGGTGACATCTCTTCTAAGAGATCTGCTGCTTTTTTTGATTCCATTTCCTCAAAAATGGTTACTTGTCTTTCAGGGGAAATTTCTTCAAGAGCATCAGCAGCAACTTCTTCGTCAAGTGAATTTAAGATATTTATTGAATCATTTACGCTTAATTGATCCACAATTTCTGCTATATCTGCTGGGTGGAGCTTTTTTAACTTGTATTCAGGTACTTTTAATTTTAAACGTGATACATTACTTTCTAGTACATCAACATCTTTCCAGGAAATATTATCATCTTGAAGTTTAATACCAAGTCCCTTAGGAATTTTTTCAAGACCAAGACGTCTTAATATACCTTTAAAACTTATATCTGCCCCTATAAGGCGGTAATAATTTTGTGTAGTAGCAAATTGGAGATCATTGATACGTTTTAATTTCCTACCTTCTAAATCCACTACTTGTTTGTCTAGGACTTCATCTGCAAGTAAAATATCTCTATTTTTAAGTTTATATTCTTTTATATCTGCTAATCTGATTTTGAGTTTAATTTTTTTATTTATAGAATCTACATGTTCCCATGGAATATTAATATCATTTTTAGCGGTGGTACGTATAGTTATTGCCTCTACTATGGGATATGTAACACTGACTGATGCTACAAAGTCTTTGAACTTTCCTATTTTATTTCCTTCACAGTCAATCACAGGTTTATTTATGATTTCACTTAAAAAACGCATCGTACCAAACTCCTTAATTACAAAAAATTTTATCTATTTTTTTGGAATTAATGGAACCATCTCTTCTTTAACTCGTTCCATTACAATCATTTCAGTTAAGTCCTCAACACCATCAACGGAGCGTATTTTAGTATTCATTAGTTGATTGAGTTCTTCAATGTCTCGAACCCAAACTTTGATGAGAATATCATATTCGCCTGAGACGCTGTATACTTCTGATACTTCTTCAAGTTTTGATAGCTCTTCTTTAACAGATTCATGCTTTTCTGACTCTGTTTGAATTATGATTATTGTTGTAATATCAAGACCGATCTTTTCCCAGTCAAGTATAATTGTGTAACGTTTTATTACATCATTTTCGAGCTTTTTAAGCCGGTTTGAGATTGTTGCATCGGGTGCATCTATTTCTTTTGACATTTGAGATAATGTTATTCTAGAATTTTTTATTAAAGAACGGAGTATATCCATATCCAAATCATCCATTTTTCACTCAACACCTATATTTTGGTTCTAGTAAAAGTTATGGTATATTCATAAATACATATAAATGTTTGGGAAAATTACTAATATTTTCATAATGGTACAGGATTTTACCAAACACTTTGAGAATTATTAGTAATGTAAAAAAATAATATCTATAATATTATGAAATGGTTTATCAGAGAAATAAAAATAGATATATGATAAAATCCGTAACTTAATTGAGATAATAGCTGAATTGGAAAATTATGGTAATAGGACTCCTAAAAACGTAATACGTGTTTTGTTTCCCGTTCCATACAGCAATTTGGTTTAATAGGTGGAATCATTGGAACGGCCATTAAAGAAAGATGAATTAAAAGAACAATACCAGAAACCAATAACGAACAATAAAACCTAAATACCCTTCGTGAGAGTGTTTTCCCTAAGCGGAACTTTTTTAAATTTTTTATTAAATAAAATCTTGAATATACTAGGAAATTTTACAATTGGATAGATTCAGTATTAATATTTTTTAGTTAAGGTCCTAATCAAAAAAAATTAAAAAGTAATTAAACAAAGGAATTAGGAGTTAAAATACTAATTTTTCCTTCACATAATTATATTTCCGGCTTGCCAATAACNNTTAGGATCATCTATACTTTGTAATACGCTTATAGATTTTACTCCATTGGCTTTAATCATTGAAGCATCTTCTTTAAATGTAGGTTCCCATTTATCATAATCCTTGACTTTAGCCAATTGTATCACAACACCCATTTTTAATCACTCCAAAATTTTTTTTTAAATTGATGTTTCTTGTTCATCTAGGTAGGTTATATTTTTTATTTCTGATCCTGCGTTTTTTAGGTATTTTCGTAGATTTTCTGATTCCATATATTTCCGTGCATTTCCTTTAGTGTCCCAAATAAATAAAATCAAGAC
>PMMV01000116.1 GCA_003162115.1 Methanobacterium sp. | reverse complement strand
GCCTCTTTTAATAATCTTAAAAAAGGTTCTATAGAATCAAATGGATAATAAAGTAAGAAATCCCTCTTTTTTAACTGAGGAATAATTTTCCCTTCTTTCACCGTTTTTGGATTTTTAGGATAATAGGGGTTAAATGATAATTTATGAAAAATTAATTTATTAATATCTTCAATATGCTTATATAATTCAAATACATAACTCATCTCTAAAGGAGTATTAGAGATTTGTACTTGATTTTTTTGAATATTTAACTGATCACATAAAAAATTTGTTAATATTAAGTCAGAATATTTATAGAATTCTAATCTGATTGGTGCTAAACGAGTTCTTTTCTTTAAAATTTTTTTCATATATCCCCTATAATCTTCATCTTCATCAATTTGAGAATCAGATAAGGTAATATCTGCATTTCGAGTCACAGACACTATTGTTTTGAATTCTACTTTATAATTTGAAAAGACTTCATTAGTATATTCAAATATTATTTTTTCAATTAAAATAAAACGCTTTTCATCATTTGGAGAGTAAACAATCTTAGGTAAAGATGAAGGAACTGGAATAAGTCCATATAATGTTTCGCTTTTATTTTTTAATATTAACATAATATTTAAGGACTTGTTTAATAAATGAGGAAAAGGATGATGAATATCAATGATTTGAGGCGATAAAACAGGAGAAATACAATTAAAGAAATATTTATTAATAAATTTAGTTTCTTTTTTAGTCAAATCACTAAAATCTAAATCATAAATACCTTCCTCTTTTAAACAAGAATCGAGTGATTTAAATACATCATCTCTACGTTTATATAAGAATTTAGTCCTATCATAGATGGAATCTAATTGATCTTGAGCATTTAAGCCAGTTTTATTATCAACATATTTATTATCAATCAGAGATAAATCATACAAGCTTCCACATCTAACCATATAAAATTCATCTAAATTACTTGTAAAAATAGATATGAATTTNNCCTTCTCTAACACTAAATTTACTAATTTGTAATTCTTCACATCCAAAATAAGAAGTAATTGATTCAACTATTAATAAAGCCGGAACTAAAGTATGAATCCTTGATGGTTTAACATGTAATATTTTATCGTAAGTATCTTTATCATTATGACTCAATTCATTTTTTAAAGGTTTTAATAATTTAACATCTATTAAATCAGCTTTCTTCTTCTGCAAATTTAAATCCACTAATAATTTTCCAATTGCACGAATA
The DNA here is from genome assembly GCA_003162115.1 of Methanobacterium sp. Classification (GTDB taxonomy): domain Archaea; phylum Methanobacteriota; class Methanobacteria; order Methanobacteriales; family Methanobacteriaceae; genus Methanobacterium_B. The sequence continues at coordinate 7,541 of PMMV01000116.1, read as the reverse complement.
CCCCCTCCCACCGCACACATGAAAAGAATTTTTTCTTGATTATTAAAACTAATCTTATCTAATTCAGAGTGTATTCTTTCTTTAATCAAATTACGCTCTTTTTCGGTAGGTATCATATTAGAAACATAATCATTATACAATTTTAAAGAACCAATAGGAATACTGTATTCTTCCATTATTTTTCTATTCTCAAAAAGTACAATTTCAACACTACCCCCACCTAAATCAATTAAAATACCATTATCCTTTTTGATGGTAGAAATGGATCCACAAAAGCTTAATTCTTCCTCTTCTTCACCAGATAATAAATCAATATCAATATTTACTTTATCTTTAATAATTTGAATAACGTCAGCACTGTTTTCAATATTCCTTAATGAAGCTGTAGAAAAGAATCTGTAACTCTCAATATTTAAATAGTCAAAATCTTTTTTTATTTTTTTAAGAACAGTTATTAATTTTTCAATACCAGTATTAGTTAATTTCCCCCTCTTTATATAAAATACTAAACCTAAATTGTCTTTTTTTGAAAACACTACTTTTATATCATCATCACAACGATAAACATTTAATTTAACTGTGTTTGAACCAATATCTACTATTCCATACAACATCAAATATCACCTCAATAAGAAATGTATCGAAAAATTAGATTAGTTCTATACTATTTTCTTTTGATACTCCTCTCCAGTATTGTATTGTTATCAAATAAATAAATAGCAATTTCCAAATTCATTTATTTATCTTTTTTTATTTTTTTACTTCTCCTGTTCCGATTTTTGAATATTCTCCTTATCTACGGAAAATATAAGAATTTTATGGTATTTGAACTCAAATACGAGAAACCATATCTGGACATTTAGTTTTATACTGGGTTACTTATAATTAATCCATTTTAGGATATAAAAAATTTTCACAGATCAATTCATTTTTGTTACTCTTCATTCATATTTTCTAAATTTTTAATCCCTTGAGGAGTAATATTTGCTTCAAAGTCGTCACCATAAAATTCTTTAAGTTCAATATATCCCTCTTCTTTTAGGTATTTAAGATTTGATAATAATTCATCATATCTCATGTCTAATAGTAATTTTAAGTTATCACTATTTACTGGACTTCCTGGTTCTTGTTTCTCTATTATATATAGAATTTTCAAAATTTTTTGATATTCTTCCTCATCCATTTTAGATTCCTCCCCATCCATTAATTGGGTTCATACACATGGAATTGAACGATTTGCTGTTATTTATAGTTATAATGCATTTATCGAATTTTGTAATATAATAATGTAAATAATTTTAAATTTTGCGGAAAATAATAAATTTCGGTTTTCTTCAATATTTTTTAATATTCTTCAGTTCTTTATCCTTAGAATCTTCGAATTTTAATTGAGTTTCTATGAGTTCGTTGTTCTGGATCTCTAATTAAATCAGACTAACAAGCAACTCATAAAGATACTGATCATCTTTATACGGATTTAGCTTAGGATTAAACTGTTTTTGAAGTATTTCTGTTGCTTTTTTACGTAATTTTTCATTTTCTTTATATAATTAACCCACCTCCTACAGGAAATGAATGAAAATTATAATTTAGTATATTCTTTCATGTAATATTTATACCTAAAGTGAATTAATTTACACTTGAAGTGTACGTTGATTTACTATTGGAGAGTATTACCCGATATTAAAAAAAATTATTATATGGGATCAGCAGACTGAAAAGAATGGAAAAAACTCATCAAACTGAATAATAGTCTAAAATGTGTTAAGTTAGAGAAATAACAAGTTATAAATCAAAAATAATATTTTTGTAATGCCAACAACGCCATTTGTTGTTAACATAATCTAGTAAATATTTTAGATTATTATCTTAAACAGAATCTATCACACATGGATTTCTATGATTAATTTTGTAAATTTTTGTGTTTAGTTAGTGATAAAAAAATAATAGTTTTTTTAATTTTTAATCAATTAATTTCACTATATGTGAATTATAATACATAAATAGCATATATTAAATACTTGATAGATATAAAATCAATTCAAAGATCTTAAACTAATCTAAATTGGGAATTTAAAAAACCAAAAATGGATATGAAAATATGAAATCTGAAGAATATTTAGAAAATTCTAAAAGATTTTATATTATAGGACTCCTATTTATTTTAGTTGGATTAATACTTATTAATATAAATTTCATAGATTTAGATTATTCAATAATTGGAATTGGAATAATATTATTGGTTTTAGGAGTAAATGAAACTATAAAATCTATTTGAAAAATATCTGTAATAAAAAATTAAGTTAGTCATAAAAAATATGGTGATAACATGTGTGAAAAAAGAAGAGATCCGATGATGGAATTATTCATGGAAATAGCTGGAAGAATAGAAAGTGCAATTGAACAGATTAGACAAGAAAATGAAATCCCCAGCATAGATATTCAAATGTTAATCAGTGATAAAGAATCATTACTGGAAATTTTTGAAGGTCGTATAGGCGAACCTAAAGAAATTCAATATGAAAAAATTTGGGCAAACAATCTAATAAATAAAATAGATTATATCATAGAAATAAATAATAAAAATTAATTTTTTTTAAACTATTAAAATGGATTATATGAAAACTAAGACAAGAATAACTGTTAAAGTTTTAATCAAAATTTTTTAGATACATAAATCGGTTATGACAAAATATATTCCAACATTTTACTATTTAATTGTCTGAATAACAACTATCCATATTTTCATTCACTATCAACTTTAAAGTTAAGCTTGTAATATTAGGAAAATTCTACACATGGATTTATTGAAGTTAGCTAGTAATTATTTCCTTGACTATAGGTTTTACTTGTTTTAAACGTCTGCTTCCCCAGATCGATAATAATGCCATCAATATGCTTAAAAAAGTTCCTAATAACGCTACTAAGTGCAATCCTTGAGTAAAGTTATAGGAGTCGAGGTTGTAAAGTACTTGGGATTCTAGAACAGTCTTATTGATAGTAGTACTAATCAGAAGACTGGCAAAGGACACGGCAAAGGTCATTCCCAAGTTTCTCATCGTAACTAGGATACTTGAAGCAACTCCCACACTATCTTCGGGTATTGAGATCATGATGGCCCGGTTATTGGGGGCTTGGAAAATGGCAGCACCTATTCCCAAGATAGCTAAAAAGCCAATTACAAGATATATAGATGAAAACATAGTCAGCCAAGTCATAAAATAGAATGCCAAAGCCGAAATTAAGGATCCTAAAAAGGCTAATGGTCTTGAACCCAAACGATCCCCCAAAAAACCACTAAAAGGCGCAATAATCATCATTAACAAGGGGCTAACGGTCAGTATTAAACCGGTGATAGCGGGTCCATAATGCAGTACCTTCTGGATATAAAATGGCAACACGAAGATCACCATGTATATACAAACATAATTAAAAAAGAGGGCCAAGGTGAAAGCAGAGAAGGTATAATTATTGAATATGGAAAGATCTAACAGGGGGTTTTCAGCGATTCTTTCTCTCCAAATGAATAGAGAAAATAAAACCAGGACTAATATGATTAAAAAAAATTCTAAAATGTCAAATGATCCTGTTTCCAGCCTGTTTAAGAATAGAATGGTAAAAAATAGGGTGGTGAATTGGAGTGCTGTGCCGGGAATATCCCATTTAATATTTTTCCCATTTCCCCTTTCTAAAACAAATAAGCATATTAAGAAACTAATTACTCCTATAGGTACATTAAATAAAAATATAGACCTCCAACCAAAAAATTCTATTAATACACCCCCGATAGCTGGGCCAATGCCTAAGCCTGCAGCAATTGCCACTGCGTATATCCCCAGTGCTTTTCCCAATTCATATGGGGGGAAAGCCTTTTTTACCATTCCCAATGAAACAGATATCATCATCGCTGCTGCAATCCCTTGCAATGCTCTCGAAAGGATTAAATAGGTTATAGATGGTGAAAAACTACATAAAATTGAGGTGAAAATAAAAAGAATCAGTCCCGATAGGTATACCTTTTCATGACCATACATATCACCTAATCGTCCAAAAAACAGGACCAGACCTATCAGAGTGATTAAGTAACTTGTAATAACCCAATCTAAACCCATCAGATTAATATTAAATCCAGAACTAATAAATGGTAATGCCACATTCACGATACTGGTATTGATGGGTACCATGATGGTACCAAGAGCTAAAGCAATGAGAATATGCCACTTTCTCTCCTTCAGTATCATTTGTTTAATAAGCCCCTCTATTTGAAAAAATTCTTATTTTCTTATTGAACTTACAATTGATTTATACAATTATAAAAATGTTCTTGTAAAAAAAATTTAGTAAATATTAAAATTATACTAAAATATTTGAATTAATTTCATAGCAATAATCTCCATGCATAGAAAGTTGAAATTATTAAGCATCTTATCTATACATGCATAAACAATACTGTTTTTTAAGTTTATATAATGAAAATAAAGGGTGAAAATTGGAGAAAGGAAATTGGGATGAAATGATCCATTTCGTTAACCTCTATGATTCTGTTTTCATACTCACCAATATTAAAAAAATCTCAAAATCTTCATAATAGTCTTTGATGTAATTAAAACACAATACAATCATCTCATTAACAATTTGTGATGAAAAATAAAGATTTGCAGATAGTTAATTTAGAAGCTGGAAATATAAAAATGAAAGTTAATTATTCTAATTTTTTAAATAATTAATCCTTAAATTTTTATTATTAAGATTCATTCTGAGGATCTCCTTCTGAAACGTTCGGGTGTTGTAGATCTAGGAATATTCCTGTAAAACTCTCCTGCAGCATCAATTATCTCAACAGAGATATCTCCTATCCTTTCAAACGCTTTAACAACTCTTGATAGAGTAAGATAATAAGTAGATCTATCTTTATCCATTACTTCATCTTCTGCCATGCGTAAGGCAATATTATTAAGTGCCTTCTTCTGTAATTTGTGGATCTTCTCCTCATAATCCATTACCTTGTCCTTCAGATCAAGTTCTTCATTTAAAAATCCCTGCATGGAATATTTAACCATTTTTCTGGAAGTGAGGTACATGGAGTTAAGTATTTCGAGCATCTCTGGATCAACTTGGTGACAACCGTTTAATACAAAGTTGGCAATGTGACAGGTGTGATCTGCTATACGTTCTAGATCGTAGGCAACTTCACTGAAGACCATTGTTTTACTGAATTCTGAGTATGGATTTATTGATATGACAGTATCAACAGAAGATCGTATCTTTTCATGCATGTTGTTACTTATATAATCCATTTCGAGTGCCTTGTTTGCCATTTCATCGTTATAATTTACGAAAGACTCAAATGACATATCAAATTGTTTACAAACGTGTTCAATCATGTTTTTAAGCATATCTTTAATAAGATAGGCTCCTGCATACTCCTTTGAAGTTTTTTCCTCATCAAACATCTCTGAAAATTCATCGAACTTCTTCAAATCTAAAATATATGCCCTTCTTACAACTCCTCGTTTAACCAAAGGTTGTAATAGTTTTGTAACATATCTCCTTGTTAATCCAAGTTTTTCAGCAATTTCATCCTGTGTTGATGGATTGTCATGTAATATTACATCCAATACTGCCTTTAACGTGCTGTTTGATCGTTTCATTTAAACCATTACCTCATATCATAATCACTTTTAGTTTCATCGCTATTAATTTTGGGATTATTCGTCTTTTTATCATTTCCTTCAAGCCAGTGATCAATCTTCTCCCCATATTTGGGTTTTTCTTCATCGATCTTTGCATAATTCTCAAGATCAATATTATTCTTTTCTTTAATAATTGTAATTGATTCCCTAATTAATGCTATTATTACATAAGTTAATGCTGCTATTACCATTAATGAAATTAAAATCCCTGATTCTGAGAATATAAAAGAGTAGAAATCAATTATCGGTGCATTAAAATCAGCAAACCCTCCTAATAGTACTATGATACCTACTACTATTATTATATATCCATAAAGCTTTTTAATATTTTCCGGTTGTATTACAGGGTATATTCCCATTATTATAAGGCCAAGACCAATGGAACGGAACAAATTGTAGTCCGTAGCATTTTCAAGTAAATAAAAGAAATTACCTGGTTTTAAATAAAGCATTGCAAATATGAATAATATTTCTATAGCCACTATCAAAACAAGAGGAAAAGTATATACAATCCTCGCCTCAACATTCTGAGTTTTCATACCTTTAAGAGGAGCTTTAAATAAATGTGGCATTATCTGATATAGTATGGCAGCAATTACAGATCCAATGATAGTTCCACTAATTCCAAGAACTGATGTGGCATAGGCCACTATTCCGGCAATGATTCCTGCCATTATTATGTCTGATGTTTTTGACATTTTTTACACTTTTATAATTTTATTAATATAACCTAAAATATTGTTTTTCTGACTATTTTTATTACTTTCAAATGTGTAGTTTAATTCATTATCATGTAACTCATAAATAATTTACTATCATTTAATAATATGATAATCCATATTTAATAAATAATCCATTTAAATGATGTTCAGTATGGAAAATGAAAATTGGATTAATTTAGAATTTATTTTAAGGCAATTAAAGCGAATTGTGATTTGATGCACATATACCGTAGTTATTTCCATCTACTGCAACTGAGTAGTTGGCTAGCTCTTTTTTGTACCCAGTTTCAGAATTTATTAGGTTCACAAAAATTTCACAATCGTTAATCAAAAGCTCGTTATAAGAAGGATATGTGTCACCTCTGAGTTTCCTGGTTGTTGCTGTACCAGAATTTATAGTAACCATTTTTTCTATCATCCAAACATTTGGTACGTGTTTATGGCCGTTTAAAACAAAATCTACACCATAATCTATTAAAACCCTCAGAAGATCTCCTGAATCAAGTAGAATATTTCTTTCACGTCCCGTCTGAGGAATTGGAAGTAAGTGATGGTGAAAAGTTATTATTTTACACATATCGCTTGGTATTTTGTTAAGCTCATCCTTTAGCCATTCCAGCTGATCAACACCTATCTGTCCGTCGTTTATATCTGGCTCTGAAGAGTCAAGACCTACAATTGCAAATCCACCGTCTTTGTCCATGTGAAGAAATTTGCGTTTACTGATTTGTTTTTCAAAGTGGAGCAGACCAACATTTCGTGCATCATGGTTACCTGGAATCACATGAGTTTCAGTTATAGACTTTAATTCGTCCAGAAAAATGGCTGCATCATTGTATTCATTGACATAACCTTGGGTTGTGAGGTCGCCAGATATAACAATTAGATCTGGATTTTCATTGCCAATCTGTTTTAATAAATTATTTTTAAGGTCTGAAGAAAATGTTTTTTCTCCGAAATGAATATCTGAAACTTGAATTATTTTTTTTAACAATTAAATCACCTCTAAATATAAATTAATCAAGTTTTAGTTAATTTTAAGTTAACTCTCATAGTAAAAAAAATATGAAATTATAAGCCTCAGGGGGGATTTGAACCCCCGACCTATGCCTTACCAAGGCATCGC
>PMMV01000096.1 GCA_003162115.1 Methanobacterium sp. | reverse complement strand
ATAGTATAACAGGAGTTATTAATGCGCAAACTCCAGAAATATGCATATTATTCTGTTTTTAACTTTAATAAAAACATACAATTCTGCTATCTGATATAAAGGTCATGAATTAATCTCTTTAATTTATAAAAACGGATACTAACCAAATCATAAAGGTTTGTTGCCTGCACACCTGATCAGTGAATTAATAGAAAAAAAATATTGCGAAGTTATGGATAACCATATTCGGGTTTAACGAAGTAAATCTTATATGATTACAAGTTTTATTCCTTTTCCCATGGGGTTAAGCGAGGTATCCATCTTGGTACATTTTTCTTGTACTCAGTATACTCGTTTCCAAACCTTTTAGTTAAGCCGGGTTCTTCTGAATAAACAAAATAGACGTGATTAAAAATAACTACGAAAATAAAAAATCCAAATAATTCAATAGAAGAAAAGATCATTGATTCACCTAGAATAATCATTGAAAGTCCACTTATCATAGGATTTCTAACATATCTGTACAGATCAGCCACTACCAACTTCTTTGGAGGATCCCACGGTGCCAGAGTGCCTTTACCTACTTTTAAAAACGATTTATTGGTATATACTACAAATCCTAATCCTAAAAGAATTAAAAATATTCCCACAGCTAATATAAATCCTGAAATAACAGAATTAGAAGTCAATAAATGATTATTAAACTTAAGAATAAATATTGAAGGTACTATAACAGTGAAAATTAAAGGTAAGATTAATGAGAATAAAGATCTCGCAAATAATTTCATAGATTTTCCCCATAATATTTTTCTAAAGTATATTTCTTTTGTAGTGAATAGAGTTTTAATCCTGTTATTCCAATCCATATCCATGGTACTATGAGGAATGCCCTTTGGACGAGCCCTGGGTAAATGCCATAAAGAATGGCTACTTTAAGTAAAATTACCAAAATAATTGATAACAAACCACTTATCAATGAATATGTTTTATATCTGTCCCAAATTTTACTATCTTCGTTTTTTAATCCTTGCCATATCAGCAATTGGGCAGCTATGATCGCGACAAATGCTGTGGCACTAACATAATTATGCGGACCTTGTGAGAGAAAATTTTCTGGAAATACTCCAGCTAACAATACACCAAGACTGAATATTATCACGAACCATACACCAGCTTTCAGGGCTATCCCTTGTGAAGATGGTAAACCAACCCGAAGACCAAGAGCCAAACCAAGCGATAAAAGACCGAAAACAACGAAGTTAATGTTTTGAAGTATAGCTAAGGGACCAACACCGAGATCGCTCACGAAATTAAAGAACTGACTATAACCTGGCCGTAAAAAGCTCTCCACTATCACCATAAACCAGAAGAATATCGGCGCAATAATACCACAAAAAGCATAAAAACGTTGTTTATGTCCTGTTTGAGTAACCATATCATTATTACTATTCATTAAACCACCAATTAATATCTAATTTAACCATATCTTTTTACTTTGACACTTCTCTTCATCTTGTTACTAATACGAGTTTGAAAAAGAATTTGAAAATATTAATATTTTATTATTCGTTCGTTGTATTCTAATTCTTTAAATTTGATTTTAAATTCTGTTCCAGGGCTTCTGTTAATTGTGAGTTCACCATCAATTTGTTCTGTTAGATTATTTACCAGTAGAAGACCAAGGGTTTCTAGGTTGTTAAAGTCAAGTTCTTCGGGTAATCCTATGCCGTTTTCCCGGATGATAAGTTCATATTTATCATCTACAGTTTTGAGTGATACATAAATTTCTCCTTTCCTTTCATTGGGAAATGCATATTTTAAACTGTTAGATACGAGTTCACTAATTATTAAACCACAGGGAACTGCAGTTTCCATATTTAAAGTTACATCTTCTACTTCAAATATTGGTTTAATATTGGTGTTTTCAACATTGTAGGAATAAAATAAGTTTTTAACAAGGCTTTGAATGTAATCAACAAAATTAATATGAGCTAAATCGTCAGACATGTACAGTTTTTCATGGATCATGGCCATGGATTTAATCCGGTTTTGGCTTTCTTTTAAGACATTCACAGCTTCCTCTTCATCCACATATTTTATTTGCAGGTTGAGTAGGCTGGAGATGATTTGCATGTTATTTTTTACTCGGTGGTGTATTTCTTGAAGGAGATTATTTTTTTCTTTTAATGATGATTTAATCTTATTATCGGCTATTTTACGTTTGGTTATGTCTAAAATTGATGCTAATTGTTTTTGTGTGCCTGGAATGTTAACTATTGTTACTAGAATATCTTTTATATTCCCTGCTTTATCTCTTACCTTTGTTTCATATTCTGTTGGATGTGCTACGGGATCATTTCTTAGGGCATAATAACCTTTTATTCTCTTTAAATCTTCTTTAACCACGAATTCAGTCCATTTTTTCTTTCCTTCTATTTCTTCCTTTGAAAATCCAATTATCCGTTCAGCTTCGGAATTGACCCTTGATATTGTCATATCTTCTTCAATTAGACTAATGGCAGTTCCAGTATTTTCGAAAATAGTCCTATAATATATTTCACTCTCCCGAGCGGCATTTTCTGCTATTTTACGGGATTTAATCTCCTTTTCAGCTACAACTAAAAGATTTTTATTCTCATTTAATGTGATAATCTGACGAATAATTACTAGAAAAATAATGAATCCTACTCCAAGTTCAATGAACTCTAAATTGGGATATACGAAGTTGTCATTGGCCCATACAAGTAGTGCAAATGCGATTAATACCCAAATAAAAGGTAGATAGGAAATTAAATTAGATTTCTGGATCCAGATTATTAGATAAGAAAATCTTTTTAAATCTATTTTTTCATTACTAGCTTGTAAAAATGCAGCCAAACCTACCAAAACAAAACTTAATATCCATCCCGTATCCAATAAACCACCAAGTATATAGGTTCCTTGTATTGTTTGAAACGCGTAAATACTATCTGTAACAATCATAACCAAAATACTCATACTAAGAAGCAGCACAGGCCCCATATTCTCATCAAAATTACTATTAAGCAACCTTATTAACACAAAAAAGAGTAAAAAATCACCGATTATGGAGATTACTGACACAATGTTAGCAAATGAGTTTTCCGGGTTTGAGAAAGTTGGTATAATTAAAAAAGTCCAAAATATGATACCAACAGTAATAACTATAATTCCCATATCTAGAAATATTTTAAGCATTTCTTTTCTAGTAAACGAAAATCGGGGTAGATAATAAATACCAAGGGCAAAAAGCGGATAAAAAGTTAAATAAAAAACATCAGCTACAGAAGGAAATGGGGTTTGATGAAATCCAAGCTCTAATATTGCCCATAATATATCTCCAACCGCATAAAAAGAAAATGCAAGAGTTATGAACAACCAAGCGATCTGCACACGTCGACCATAACGAAAAGAACGAATTGTAGCATAAAACAATGTTAAAACAACCAATAAATCTATAACAGGAGAATATATGTCTCCAAAATACATTAATGAAACAGAATTATTTCTCAACAACAATGAGATAATTACAAAACCGATTACTATAATAAAAGCTATTACAAAAATATTATTAACAGATATTAAAGGTTTATTAACCATTTATATCCTTTCCGAAAGTTAAATTAAATCTAATAACATATCACACTACAAATAGAAATTAAAGAACATAACATAAATAGTTTCAGTTTTTTTAAAGAAAAAAACTAAGTTTAAGGATGATTTAAAGGATAGTACTATAATATGACAATATAAAGTTTACACTTATTGGATAATGCTCCCAAATTTGATCAGTTGATTAGTAATTAGTTTTATCATTATCATTCATTTCTATCGATTAGTATAGAATCCATCAGTTATAAGCACATATATTGGTTTGATACATGTTTTTCAGCTTTTCAATTGGTTTTTTTAGATTATTAAAAAAAACTATTGACTTATAAATAGTATTTTGCCAGCACAATGATCAGTGAATTATTAAAAAAAAATATTGCGAAGTTATGGATAACCATATTCGGGGATAACGAAGTAAATCTGACATTATATGACTTCGAAAACTTACAGTGCAATGTTAAATACTAAAAGAAGATTTGAAAGCATTCTAATAAAAGAGTAAAGAAAATTAAAAGATGTATATGGTCTGTTTTAAAATTTGAGAGATTGCTAAGTAATTTGTCGTTGGATTATCCTTTGATTACTCCGCAAGTATGGTTTACCAGATACAGAATGTTCAACTTCTTTTTTCATATTCATGGATATTCTCTTATTTTGTTAAACATATTAATCGGGATGTGTACGTTCAGGAAGTAACAATATGGCACCTATTAGGAAGCATATACCTCCTGTAAATGTTCCTAGATTCACCAGTGTTAAATTAATTGGCTGCCCAGTTAATGGTAGAACAAAAGCAGCAATTGCAGAAACACCAAAAGCAATTGACCCTAAAAGGTTTAATAATGCTATTTGCCATGAAAGATTTCCTATCTTCCATGAAAATAAGGAGTGTCCAACTTCCATCCACACCAACCCACTTGCAATCAAAAAACAGATAGATCCATATACATCAGGCCCCCAAACATGGTGGTTTATCTGATGAACGGTCAGAGTACTGTTCAGAGCGTAGAAAGTGCTTATATTAAAAAAAAGTGTACCAATAAACTGTACAACACCAGCAAGCCAATCAATCCTCCGAGGTTCCCAAGTAAAAAAACGTTTTTTCTCATTTAATAATAAACCTTTAGG
>PMMV01000084.1 GCA_003162115.1 Methanobacterium sp. | reverse complement strand
CAGATCTATTGGAATTGATAATGGACGATAAAATTATTTTAATCATAATTTAGCATAATAGTAACTAGAAGTGGAGTTATTGATAACATGGATGTAAGAAAGATTCAGTTGCCAAGGGAGATTCATACAGGTGCAGGAGTAATTGAGGAAACAGGGGCTATTTGTAAAAACCTTAGGTTTGATGGGAAAGTTATGGTGGTTTCTGGACCAAAAACGCGCCATATAGCTGGCGAAACTGTAATTGATAGTCTCGTGAATGAAGGATTTGATGTTCATAATATCACAATAAATCACGCTTCTAAGAATTCAGTATTAGAAGTACAGGACTTGATAAAAAACTGTTGCCTTGTACTGGGTGTTGGAGGTGGGAAGGTTATTGACGTTGCTAAACTAGCGTCTACACGATCAGCTGTTAATTTCATAAGTGTACCAACTGCAGCATCACACGATGGGATTGCATCTCCTAGAGCCAGTATAAAAAATGAAGCTGGAACTGTTTCATTGAAAGCTGAACCACCAATAGGAGTAATTGCTGATACAAAGATCATAAGCGGGGCACCATTCAGACTTCTCGCTGCCGGATGTGGCGACATAATATCCAACTACACTGCTATTTTGGATTGGAAGCTGGCACACAGACTTTTAAATGAAGACTACAGCGATTCGGCTGCAGCATTATCTATGATGACTGCAAAGATGACTATAAAATCAGCAGATGCTATTAAAGAAGGTTTGATAGAAAGTGCAGGTTTGGTTGTAAAAGCCCTGATAAGCAGTGGAATAGCCATAAGTATTGCAGGTACTAGCCGACCTGCAAGTGGATCTGAACACAAATTCAGCCATGCACTCGACATAATTGCTCCTAAACCAGCTCTTCACGGTGAACAATGTGGTGTTGGGACTATAATGATGATGTTCCTCCACGGTGGGGACTGGAAATTCATAAGAGACACATTAAAAATTATTAAAGCTCCAACAACAGCTAAAGAGATGGGAATTAAACCAGAATATATTATTGAAGCACTTAAAATCGCCCACACCATCCGAAGTGAGAGATACACAATTTTAGGTGATAGGGGACTTACTGAAGAAGCAGCAGAGAGTCTGGCTGTTAAAACAGGTGTTATTTAACTTTTCGTGAAATTTCTCTATAATTTTTTTTGAAATTAAGTTCCAAATTAAACAAAATTTTTTTCAATTTAATATTTTGAAAATTCAATTAATCTTAATTATATCCATTTATATAATCTGAAGGATATACAAAATCTTAATATAATATTGTATCTGATTAATAAATTCATATAAATATTTATTAATGTAACAAAAATCAAAACGGGATTAAAACCCCAAATTATAAGGTGATAATAATGATTACGCTTATTGGCAAAAGTCTTGCAAATAAAGGTTTAAAATTTATGAATTACGGAGCTACATCTGAATGTGAATCCTGCAGATTTAAAAATACTTGTATTGATCCACTTGAAGTTGGGAGGATGTACATCATAAAGAATGTAAAAAATGGTGAACAACCATGCCTCATTCATGAGGGAGGTAAAGTGAAGGTTGTGGAAGTTGAAAAGGCATATATAAGGGGAGTTATAGATACAAAACAATCATTTGAAGGTTCTAAAATAATTTTTAACCCTCCCGAATGTGATGAAGACTGTTCGTTGCATGATATGTGCTTTCCAGAAGGTCTTTACAGAGATGACAAGTGTAAGATCATCAGGAACATGGGAAAACCCCGAGAAAAATGTCCAAAGGGACGTGACCTTAATATGGTACTTTTGAAATATTAATTGAACAGATTTATCGAGGAAATTTTTATGGAACTTAAAAGAAGAGTGGGATACGAAGCAGCCAAACTTGTTAAAGATGGAGATGTTGTAGGGCTTGGTACAGGATCTACTACTCATTACTTTATTGAAAAGCTTGGAGAAAGGATTCAAACAGAGGAGATAAATATTTTTGGAGTTCCCACATCTTTTCAATCATTTTTCCTTGGAAGAGATTTAGGTATTCCAATAACAACCCTAGAGGAACATGACGTTGATATTGCGGTAGATGGTGCAGATGAGGTTGATCCTGAACTTAATTTAATAAAGGGTGGTGGAGCAGCCCACACACTTGAGAAAATTGTTGATGAATCAGCTTCATTGTTTGTTGTAATTGTGGATGAAACTAAAATAGTTTCTGAACTGGGAAGCTTTCCTGTACCAGTTGAAGTAATCCCCCAAGCAACCCGGACTGTGAAAGAACATTTAATAGAAATGGAAGGATTACCTAAACTCAGAATGGCAGAAAGAAAGGATGGTCCTGTTGTAACAGATAATGGGAATTTTATATACGATGTAAAATTTAATATTAAAAATCCTAAAAAATTGGAAACTGAAATCAACACCATTCCCGGAGTAATTGATAATGGTATATTCTCACAGATAGTTGACAAGGTTATAGTAGGAAAAGATACTGGTATTGAAGTCCTTAAAAAGTAAATTCCTGATTGTTGTTTAATAGTTCTTACATCAAATATTTGATTCTAATTCAACCAAATCTAATGATTTTACAATTTCTACCTAACATCAAGAAGTTTCAACATTTCATCAACATCTGTGGTGGGTATTTTACAGCATCCAGCAGCACAAACATACGCTGTAGCCATACCATCAATATTACCTTTTAACTTAAGAAATTCGGCAATTTTATCCACATCACCAGGATTGTCGGTGTCTTTGAATATTATGACCTTGTTGGGGATGTAATGTTGGTTTAAATTGTTCAACATGTTTAAAGTATCAGGAGCTCCAGTTTTTCCAACGATAACAATTTCAAATGAGGGTCCAACTTTAAAGTCAACTGCTGTTAAGAAGTATGTATATCCTATTGGGACCCTTTTAATATTCTCTGAAAATGAAGTTTCCATATCAACAGCCATTGCCTCGAGTTCGGGGTTTTCTGTTAGCCTTGCTATTTGTATTAAATTTAACATTTCCACAGAGTTACCTGATGGTGTTGCGCTATCGTAAATTTTTTTCTCCCGTATAAGCACTTTTTCACCATCTGCTGCTGTGAAATAAAATCCAAATTCATCAACGTCCCAGAAATACTTTAATAAAATATCGTTAAGCTTAATTGCTGCATTTAAGTATTTAATATCAAATATTGCATTGTATAGTTCCAGCAATCCCCATATCATGAATGAATAATCATCCAAGTTTCCTGTTATCCCTGCATCACCGTCTCTGTACCGGTGCATTAGTCTGTCACGAGATAATAGTTTATTAAGAATAAAATCAGCTGCATCCTTCGAAGCATCTGAGTATTTTTTCTCATTAAACACCTGACTGGCCTTTGATAATGATGCTATAATTAATCCATTCCAATCAGTGAGTATTTTATCGTCTTTATGTGGATGTATACGTTTTTCACGTTCTTTATAAAGTTTATCACGTACTGTATCAATTTTGTCTTCTATTTCTGATCTTGAGAGTTTCAATATGTCTTTAAGTTCATTTATATCATGTTTCATGTTTAAAATGTTATTTTTGGATGTTTGTGAATACCCATCATTGAAATTCCCTTCATCCTTAACATCATAAACTACTGATACAAACTCTACTTCATCATCATCAAGAATTTCATTGATCTCCTTAGCTGTCCATACATAAAACTTTCCTTCAACTCCTTCACTATCAGCATCTTCAGCAGAATAGAAAGCACCTTCTGGAGATTTCATATCTCGAATTACATATTGAAATATCTCTTCTGCAATTTTTTTGTATTTTGCTTTACCAGTAGCCTGAAATGTCTCAGTATAAATCAATGCAATCAATGCCTGGTCGTAAAGCATCTTTTCAAAATGAGGTACTAACCAGTACTTGTCAACCGAGTAACGGTGAAAACCGAAGCCCAAATGGTCGTATATACCGCCCATCGCCATTGAATCAAGTGTTTTTGTTACCATATATAGTGCATGTTTGTTTCCAGTACGTTTCCAGTACCTTAAAAGAAACATTAAATTATGAGGAGTTGGAAACTTCTGAAAATCCCCAAAACCACCGTTATCGTCATCAAATACTTTTGAAAGTTCATCATAAGTTTTTTCCAGGACTTTCTCATCTAAATATTCTCCTTTCCTGGTCTTTGACACATCCTGGAGTGCTTTGAAAATCTGATCCCCCGAGTTCAGTGCTTCAGCACGGTTATCATTCCATATATCTTGAACATTTAAAATTAAGTCTTTCAATCCAATGGCACCGAATCCACTTTCCCTTGGGAAGTAAGTACCAGCAAAGAATGGTTTTTTATCTGGAGTCATAATAATAGTTAATGGCCAGCCACCAGTTCCTGTCATTATCTGGCATGCAGTCATGTAGATACCATCAATATCAGGCCTTTCTTCACGGTCCACCTTCACTGCAACAAATACATTATTCAGTAAAGCTGCTACTTCATGATTCTCAAATGATTCATGGGCCATGACATGGCACCAGTGACATGTAGAATATCCAATTGATAAAAAAACAGGTTTATCTTCATTTCTAGTTTTTTCAAAGGCTTCTTCACCCCATGGATACCAATCAACAGGATTTGTTGCATGTTGAATTAAGTATGGGCTTTTTTCATCCTTTAAATGGTTGTATACAGTTTTAGAAGTACTTCTTTCTGGACTTTTCATGGTTTTCACCTAAATTCCATTAAAGAAATTAATTCTAATATAGAAAATAATTTAATGATTTATCTTTATAATAACTAGAACTTGGTTTTATCGGTAGTCCGAATATTATTAAATAATAAAAAAAATTCCATATTAAGTGTTTTTAATCTAATTTATTATCAGCATCTATAACAAATGTACAGCATTCATTTCCCATAGCATAACATTCTGTTTCAGCAGTTGTTATATCCCTTTGAAAATACTTAGAAAAAATTGCATCTAAAACACCAGAATCAAAGGAACAAGCAGGTTCACCAATTTCAGGGAGATCTTTGCATTCAAAACAATCGTAAACACAAATCGTTAATGGATCTAGATTTTTTACTTCAATCTGTCCCAATTGCTTACTTTCCCAAAAGTTTGTGATGTTTTTTAGAAGCTGATTTAGATTGTTATCTTTTAATTCTTCATAAAATACATCACCCACTCGTTTCCCTGCGTTGTGGAGTATGGGATCTATATTAATTCCTTCGTTCCAAAATTCTGCTCTAAGAGAACGTAAAATAAGTCTGTAAAATTCAAAAGGATCCTTTAAATGAGGAAGTTTCGAGAAGTAATCATCTATATCAAATTTGGATTCCTTATCCCTCGATAGTTCACCTAAAAATTCAGCGTTTATACAGAAAATTTTCCTACGTGCATCGTTTGGATCTTTGGTGGACCTGATCAAACCCTCTTCCACAAGTTCACGAAGGTGTTGGGAAACTGTTGGTTTGGCCTTTCCTGTTAACTCAACGATCTCATTAAAACTCATGTTCCTGTAACATAGTGAATCAAGAATATTAACCTTAACCTGTCCCTTGACCACATCTACCTTATTATCNNATTATTCTTTAGATTATATTATAAAAAAGTTCTGCTTATACCAAATCACATTATTTTGTAATTCAATAAATAATTTTGAATTTATATTATCTATCACACAAGAGTATGTTGCCTACTCCCACATTCTCTCCTTCTACTTCTCTTATGATTATAACCATGGCTGATACTGGAATTCCCATTATTTCACTTGCTGTTTCAGTATATGCTTTTACTAGTTTAGATTTTTGTTCTTTAGTCATTTTAGGTCCATCTACAGTTATTACGGGCATGTTCTTCCCTCCAATTTTATTTAAATTTAATTGCTATAATCTAAAATATATTTTTATTTGATTTTTTTTCTTTATTTACTATGATATTTTAATTCAAGTTTCATTAAATTTTCATCTATTATCAAAACGAAAGCTTTATAGTAACCAATGGTTAATATAATCTCGACTCAAAAAATGAGGCTAAAATATGACAAAAAGAATGGACAGTAAAGGATTAATAGATAAGATGCTTGAGGACACAGCAAGTGCCATTGATAGCATCAAAAACGACATAGAAAAATCAATAGTTGACTACACATTTGTTCCTGGTAAAGATATCATAGAAACAGACGATACAATAATTGTTCGTGTGGATCTTGCAGGAATAAAAAAGGAAAATATAGAACTCAACCTCACAGAAACAAAACTTAAGGTTAAGGCCATGTTCGAAGACGAGCACATTGGAGAGGTTATGGGCAATAACAGACGTCCTACGCTTATCAGGAGAACAGTTCGCTTCCCTAAAAAAGTCTTGGCAGAAGAAGCAGAAGCTAAATTTGAAAACGGACTTTTAACTGTTGAAGTTCCAAAATTGGAGAAAAAACAAAGTTTTAATGTGAATATTAAATAAATTCACACTTATTTTTCTTATTTTTTTTAACTTAATATCAGATAAGTTTCTATAAGTCCTACATATGTTTTATCAGCTTATTTGATCAGTAGTTGTTTTTTGCGGTTTTTATCTGTTCCTGTAGTTTTTTAAGTCCTAATGTAAGTAATGTCATTACAATTGCAATGCAACCAATTAGGAAATATGGAGACTGGTAACATATTGCAGTACCTCCTTGTGATGCTATCACAGCTCCTATGAGTGCGCCTCCTACCAGTTGACCAACACTTGAGTTTATGTTTATTAGTGCCTGTCCAGCAGCTCTCTTACTAGCAGGACTTTCTAAAAGCATAATATATCTAAGGGGGGGGGGAAATCCCTACACACTTCCTAACCCTAATCCAATAACTATTCCAGATAATATGAACAGGTAAAACGATTTTCCAAGGGAGCTTAGCATAAAAGGCCGATTACAAGCTTATAATACCTGCGAACATGATCCTTTTTGTACCGTATNNCCATTAAACTTGCTTGTGATGTTGTTAGTGCAAGGATAGTAATGGCAAAGGCGCGTAAGAACACTATAGCTGTCTGATTAAGTCCTGTTCCAACAGAAATACTAGCTGCTATCTTTAATTACCTACTTTTAAGCAGGTTGACTTCAATCACCGGGTCATCGGCTCTTCTCTCTATTCTTACGAGAACCGGTAATAATAATATTGCAGCGACTAAAAATGGCCAAGTATGGGTTGATGTTAGATTCCTACGAAGATGGTTTTGTTTATCTGATTTACACCATATACAAGCGAACTTACCAGCAAAGCTAAAACAGCAGTGCCATACCAGTCAAATCTTCTATAACTCTCTTTTTTACTTTGTGGCAATATTTTTAATCTTAATACAATAACCACTACTGCAACTGGGATTTTAATGATAAAAACCACTGCCAACTGTAACTTAGAAGTAGACCTCCTAAAATTGGCCCTAAAAGACCTGAAAATCCCCAAACAGATCCTATAAGTCCAAGTGCTCCACCCCTTTTTTCTGGTGGAAAGGTATCTCCAATAAATGCGCTGGCTACTGGAAAAATACCTCCAGCACCAAAACCCTGTATAGCCCTTCCAATTAATAGGGTTTCAAATGAAAATGAACTTACTGTAATTGCCGATCCAATAGCAAAAAGTAAAACATCCAAGATGTGAAGCGTTTTCCTACTGTACATATCTGGCAGTTTGGCCATTAAGGGGTCCCTACAATGAAAAATAGAATGTAAATGGTGAATATCCATGAAACTAATCTTTCATTGATTCCAAATGCCATTTTAATTGTAGGTAGTGCGGGTCCAACAATTCCAATGTCAAGGGCACCCATGAAAACACCCACGAACAGCTAGGCCAAAATCTTATTTCTATCTGAGTTATCCAAGTATGTGTAGGATTTTTTCATTAATAAGCATGAAGTTAATTGACAGAAATGGATAGAAACATTCAGATAATAAAATAAAATCAAAAATTTAATATCAATCATTTTTTTTAAATATAAAAATTACAAGGTTATATTACTGTGTTTGTTCATCCTACTGCTTTTAGTCATTGTAATTGGTGTTATAACATGCAAACCTTCAATTTTATAGTTTAAGTATATTTATGATCCATTTGTTTGACTAATTATTCTATTTTTTGTACAATATTAAAATACCATTAAAAAATAGTCAATTTTTAATAAATAAATTTAAAATCCAGAAGGGAATATATTTGATCATGGAATTGGAGATAAGTTTAGAAGATGTAAAGAAAATATCAATTGCAGAATTAATGGAAAGATTATCGGTAGATGTTAAAGGCCTTTCTGATTATGAAGCAAAAAAAAGACTTGAATACGGGATAAATGAAATTTCCCAGGGAGAGCAAAGCCATATAAAAAAATTTTTAAGTTATTTCTGGGGACCAATTCCTTGGATGATTGAATTTGCACTTATTTTATCACTTTTAATACAGCACTGGCCTGAATTTGGTATTATATTATTGCTACTATTAATAAACGGTCTTGTGGGGTTCATCCAAGAAGACAGAGCAGACAATGCCATTGAGATATTAAAGGAAAAACTAGCCTACAATGCAATGGTTTTTAGAGAGGGGAAATGGATAAAGATTCCTTCAAAATATATTGTGCCTGGAGACATTGTAAAAGTCCATTTGGGTGATATAGTCCCTGCAGATATCAAACTCATAGAAGGAGATTATGTTACTGCCGATGAATCATCACTTACTGGTGAATCACTGCCAGTGGATAAGAAAATAGGAGATATTATTTACTCAGGATCCACTATACAGAAGGGGCAGATGAACGGGATAGTATTTGCAACTGGTATGAACACTTTTTTTGGAAGGGCTGCAGGACTGGTATCTGAAGTCAGCCCTAAAAGCCATCTTCAAAAGGCAGTTATAACAATTGGGGACTATCTTATCGTACTTGATCTCATAATGGTTGCATTAATCTTCATTGCAGGTTTGATTCGACATGAAAGTTTCTTCGATATTTTAGGATTTGCACTTGTTTTGACCATAGCATCCATCCCCGTTGCACAACCAGCTGTTTTATCTGTTACCCTGACTGTGGGTGCAATGGCAATGGCCAAAAAGAAGGCAATTGTAAGTAAACTAACAGCCATAGAAGAAATGGCTGGTATGGATGTGTTATTCTCTGATAAAACAGGAACTTTGACTAAAAATGAGATATCCATTGCTGAAATAGAATCTTATAATGAATTTACAGATGATGATGTTCTCTTTTATGCTGGATTAGCTTCTTTACGATTGGAACAAGACCCCCTTGATAAAGCTATAATTGATAAAATTGATTCTTCAGAAACATTATCATTAAAAATCAAAAGTTTTAAAACACTTAAATTCAATCCATTTGATCCCATACGCAAAAGCACAGAATCTCTGATCCAGTACAAAAATGACTGTAAATTTAGGGTGTCAAAGGGAGCTCCCCAAGTTATTTTATCACTCCTTGACGGCAATGAAATTTTTAAAACCGAAATTGAGAGAAATGTGGAT
>PMMV01000020.1:15757-17769 GCA_003162115.1 Methanobacterium sp. | reverse complement strand
ATTGATTCTCCAAGTATCATTCCTAGTATTCTACTGTTTTTCCATCCTACAGCTTTTAATACTCCTATCTCTCTAGTTCTTTCATAAACTGTCATTACCATAGTGTTTATAACTCCAACTGCACCGATAAATATGGCTAAAAGCGATATTGCCCAGCTAGCCGTGTTTATGAATCCTAATCCCTGGTTAATTCTGTTAGCTGAATCTGCAGCCGTAGAAGTACTAAGTTGATTTGGATAAGCATTAGTAATTGTATTACTTACTGTGGTTACATCGGCATTGTCGGTTACTTTTACAAGTACGTCACTGATCTTGTTTTGATTGCTAGTTAGATTTTGCAATGTTGAAAGCGGCATCATAATCCCATTGTCTGTCATGAAATTACCTGTTTCAAATGTTCCAGTTATAGTAAAGTTTTGGCCATATAGATTTATTGTGTCTCCAACTGTTTTATTAAGACTTTGGACTTCAGTTTTCCCTATTATAACTTGATTAGTACTGTCGTTTGTGAAATCAGTTCCATTTACACTGTCAACACCCATTAAACTTAATTTATCTGAGTCTATACCTGTTATTGAAAGACCACCACCAAAACCGCCTTGAGTACTATTTGGACTTGTAGTTGCTGTTGTTGTATTGCTTGCCCTTAAAATTCCGGCTGTACTTTTAACACCACTTAATGAAAGTATATCCGTAGCATATGTTTGATTAATGGATCCACTTGATTCTATACCGCTTGAACCAGCTTGACTGACTGTTATTTCAGCCGCACCCGCTTTAAGAGTACTCTGCGTTGAGTTCTCAAGCCCTCCCGTTATCATCCCAAGGGCCACAATGACCATTATTCCAATTGCTATTCCTACAATAGCAAGGGAACTTCTTGTTTTGTTTCTGAATGGATTTTTCACCACCAGCGATAAAAATGACATAACACTCACTATGAATAAATACCATATAAAGCATTATACACAATTCATGCGTATTTTGTTCATAATTTACACCAAAATCATACCCAAATTGCAACAAATAAAATAAAAAAAATATAATTATTAAACGGTGATTGAAGCACATTCTGATTCATTTAAGTTCACCAGATAACGAATGAATATATTTTAAAGCGTATCAAAAAGTTAACCGATGAACTTCTGTCCCAAAAAACTCCCAAATTGACTGGTAGATCCATATGGTTATTAATGAAAACTCAGTTTTATGTATTTAGTTACATATCTATACAATAAAACTGAGATCATTGTAATCTAATAGTCATATCTGACAGGAAGCTAGACATAAAAGCATACTCAAACATTATCTAATAAACAGTGTTGTTGCTTATAAATGAGCATAATTTGGTTCACTGGCCATGATGGTTAGTTGTATCCACTCTACAAATTTCTTTGAATGTGGACCTCATTGTCATGTTTCTTTTTGACCATTTTTANNTATCTTCTTCTATTCGTTTTTGTTTCCATGATCGCAGTGTTTTTGTCAATTTTCCTCTGTCTGAAAATCATATATCTTAATAGAATAGATTACAGTAGACTTCAAAAATTGTAATTTTATTCATGAGCGTTTGGTAATTATTTTTGCATTGATCGAAAATGCAAATATTTTATACGTATTACTCGTTTATTTAACATCAATTTCACTCGGTTTGGTCCCTCACTACATAGGTGTAAATAAATCCAATTTAATGGGTGTGNNTCCTTTAAATCCATAATATCTTCACAATAAACTTCAAAATTCTTTCCAGACCCTATTAAACCCTTTTTTTCATCAAGAAAATCAGTTTTAAATCCGTTTATTTCTAAATTGAATGAAGTCATNNTCATACTTCTTGCAATTATCATATATACTGGAATGAGTTGGATTATTCAATTTATTTAAAAAGTATAACTAATTATTTATTATATTACAACAATTTCTCTGCACAGATCCCTCACAGAATCGACGAATTTATTTGTATCTACACCTGGGAAGGTGTCAATTATGCATATATCAAATTTTTCATTTAA
>PMMV01000020.1:0-15751 GCA_003162115.1 Methanobacterium sp. | reverse complement strand
GGTCCACAAGTACAGTCGAGGACTGTTGGGTTTTTATACTTTTCTAAAATGGTTTTTAAAGCCTCCACTTTAGGGGATATAGGTTTTGAGAATTCCACATGGATCTCAGCCTGGTTTCTGTATATACATAAAGCACCAGAAAAAGTTTGAACTATATCACAGCGCATGTCACATCCTGCAAGAAGTTTATAAACATGTGGTGGCGTGCCAGAGTCTTTCAATCCTACTGTTTGCCTGATATCTCCCTCTAAAACGCCCTTTATTTCGGGGATCTCTTTAAATATCCTCTCTGCACACTTCTTAGTTATTCCCTCTGCTAATAAAACCATGGATCTTTCTGGAAGATATGGTGCTGATTTTGTGGGATACGCAGGAGTAATCAGAGGTGTGCAAGTTTTCCTGAGTGTTGTTTTTTTATCTCTAATACCTTCTTCAATCATAATCTTCAGTGCATGAGCAATTACTAAATCTAAATGTCTTTTTCCACAGTTGCATCGTCCATAATTTGCATCTATCTTCTCTAGATTTATTTGATCACTTAATGACTTGAATTTCTTAAGTTTTGGATCTCGACATTCATTACAAGGACTGAATAAATGTTCAATTTTTTCCAAGGTTGCTGACGATTCTTCCATACATCCGAATCCGCAGATACATTCTATGTCCATATGCTTAAATATTGGTTTAATTATATAAATAATTGAGACTTATGAAAGATAAACGTAAAGAAATCCTCCGGGATCTTCTTGGAGAATTTGCAACGGATGACGAGTCAACAAGTGACTCCACTGATATTTTTGGGAAGGATACTCTAAAAAAAGAGGATGATAAAGAACCTTCTCGAGAAAAACGCGAAGATGAAGGTTTTAACCTTGATAGGGTCATGAAAAAGCCATCTAAACGTGTAAAGTCTGTTAAAAAGGTTTCTGATGTCTTGAAAGCAGAGATTGTTGAAGAAGGTTTAATCCCGACTTACAATGTAAGTCTTCCCAAATTCTCTGAAAAAGAAAGACAGATATTCAACGAAGTTCGCGAAAAACTCGTTGAAGTAGCTGTTGCACAGGGTGAAGATTTCCGTATTGATGAAGACAGTTTTATAGGAGAAGTAAAGGAATTTTTAAGAAGTAAAGGTGTACGGGACGTTGACAGACTGGCCACTCAAATATCACAGGAGATGCTAGGTTACGGTCAGCTTGATCCAATGATAAAGGATGATGACCTCGAGGAAATAATGGTTATAGGGGTCAATAGGAATGTCTTTGTTTATCATAGAAAGATAGGCATGATGATTACCAATGTTATTTTTGATGAAGATTCAGATATAAAGGCCATAATAGATGTTATAGCAAGGCAAGTTAACCGTAGGATAGATCAGCAGACACCCATACTTGATGCAAGGTTGCCTGATGGTTCAAGGGTTAACGCAACCATACCTCCTGTCTCTGCAGATGGAGCTACCTTAACCATAAGGAAGTTCAGAAAGGATCCTTTAACTATAATTGATTTAATTAATTTTAAAACTTTATCTTCACATCTGGCAGGGTTTTTATGGGTTTGTACTGATGGCCTTGGTGTTAAACCTTGCAACGCAATAATAGCTGGCGGTACTGGTTCGGGTAAAACAACTACTTTAAATGCTGTAACAGCATTTACACCCCCACGTGAAAGAATAATCACAATTGAAGATACTTTGGAGCTTCAACTTCCTCACACTCACGTTTTAAGAATGGAAACACGCCCACCCAATATTGAAGGTAGGGGAGAACTAACCATGGATGTTCTAGTGAAAAATTCCTTGAGACAGAGGCCTGATCGAGTAATAGTTGGTGAGGTAAGGGGAGCTGAAGCAGTAACACTCTTTACAGCATTAAACACAGGTCACTCGGGTATGGGAACAGTTCACTCAAACACAGCAAGGGAAACAGTAACAAGATTAGTAAACCCTCCAATGAATGTGCCAACCATAATGATACCTGCTCTCGACTTCATTATAATGCAAAACAGGATGTACAGAACAGAAGGCGGTTCAATCAGGCGAGTTACTGAAGTTGCAGAAATTGTTGGAATGGAAGAGGGTAATGTCCAGCTTAATAGAGTCTTTGAATGGAACAATGTTTCAGATAAGGTAGAATATGTTGGAATTGCCAGTCAAACCCTGCGTGACATAGCAGAACTACGAGGAATTGGGATTACTGAAATTGAAGAGGAAATCGAGAAGAGAAGGCTTCTGCTGGAGTATTTGGCAGACAACAATATTCGATCCATTGATGAGGTTGGACATTATATCAACAGTTACTACAGAGATCCTGATGAGGTTCTAGAAAAAATATTATAAAATATATTATTTAATATTAGTATAGAATGCATTAAGGGGATATAAAATTTATTGGGTAATGATTAATTTATTAAATGACTTTTCGGTGATAAAATGATTTTTGATGGTCTCAAAAAGTTCTTCAATAAAATCGGTGGAATAACCGTAGATTCAACAAAGAAGGTAGGAGAAGGAGTATCTGGACCTGTCGATAAATTGGGTAAATTGTCATCTAAGGCAAGTAATGTAACATCGAAAGCAAATAGCGTAAAATCCAAAGCAGGGAATGTGGGTTCTGGATTAAAAATGCCATCCTCCTCTAAAAGTACCGTAAAAAGAACATCTCAGCGTGTAATAGGAAAGATGCGGATGGATAAGGATGAAATTGAGATTTTCAAGGAACTTATNNAAGGCATCTCTTGAAGAACTTCTAAAGGAAGATGAGAAGAAGGGTCTTGAACCAAGGATGATTATTGTTATAGGTGGGATCTCTTTTGTAGTAGTTTTCTTACTGATGGTGATTCTTGGATTTGGAATACTCATTGGAGGAGCTTTCGGACTTATAATCCTCATGATGTCGGTGGTAATAATATTCCTTCCAAACATGAAGCGGGGGTCACGTTCAAACGAAGCATCAAGGGAACTTCCTTTTGCTCTGAGGCAGATGGCTACAGAACTTCGTGCAGGTATAGGCATGCATGACAGTATGAGATCCGTTGCACTTTCAGGTTATGGTGCACTTTCTGAGGAGTTTGCAAGGGCACTGGAGGAAATAAAATACGGAGAAACAACTGAAAAAGCTTTAACAGATATGAGCGATAGGATTGATTCTGAAGGGCTTAAAAGGGCAGTTTATCAGATAACCAGAACCTTATCAAGTGGTGGGGATCTTGCAAAAACCCTTAACGTTATAGCAGAAGACACAGCCTATGAACTTAGGATGAAACTCAAGGACTACGCTCAGAAATTGAACGCATTTACGATGATATACATGTTTGTTGCAATATTAGGTCCTGTAATAACCATGATCATGTTGATAGCTGCATCCACTGTTATGGGGGCAATTCTTCCTCCAGCATTACTTTTAATAATGTACTTATTCTTGTTCCCTTTGATAGTCGGCTTCATGGCTTTTATGATAAAAAGGTTAGAACCACAAGTGTAAATTGAAATTTAGAATATAATCATAAATTTTTCTTATTTTTTTTTATATTAAGAATTTTTCAATTAATTAAAATATAACTATTCTTGGCATATCTCCATATTTCTGCAAAAATCTATTTATATTAAATTGGGAGCAATTTAAGATCAAATTATGCGAAATTATAACATATGAATCAGATGAATCGTAATACACACATATTTATATATAGATTGTGACATATGAAAAACATCATTATAAATCATTAATAATTGGTGATAAACATGGCACCTAAACCTAAAGAATTTAAGGGCGATTTTTGGAAAACAAAGGATTTCAAGATATCAATAGGCGATATAATCCCGGAAGAGGGAACAAAGGGTATTGATGAATCATCTGTACCTATAGGTCCAACTCAAAAGCCGAATGTAACAGACCTGAGATCATGGGATATGAAGTTACTGGAAAGATACGAACCATTCTATTCTCCATTATGTGATATGTGCTGTTTATGCACATACGGTAAATGCGACCTGCTTGGCAAAAAGGGAGCATGTGGAATCGATGCACAAGCACAGCAGGCTAGAACAGTACTTCTTGCATGTTGTATAGGATCAGCAGCCCACTCAGGGCATGCAAGACATCTTTTAGAATATCTAATAGAGAAAAGGGGTGAAGACTTCCCAATAGATATGGGAATGGGAATAGATATAGAAGCCCCAATCATGAGGACGTTAATAGGCAAAACACCCAAAACACTAGGCGATTTGAAAGAAGCTTTAGATTATGTTGAAGAACAGATGATACATCTTCTATCTGCATGTCACACAGGGCAGGAAGGAAGTAGTATCGATTTTGAATCAAAAGCACTTCATGCAGGGTTAATGGATAACTTAGGAAAAGAAATTGGAGATTTGGCACAGATAGTTGCTCTAGACCTTCCAAAGGGTGATGCTGAGGCACCATTAATAGAACTTGGAGTAGGAACCATTGACAGGGAAAAACCAGTGATCCTATGTATAGGCCACAATGTTGCTCCAGGAGCAGGAATTATGGATTATTTGGAAGAACAGGAGCTTGAAGAAGATCTGGAAGTTTGTGGTATATGCTGTGCAGCCATAGACATAACACGTTACAACAAAAATGCTAAGATTGTCGGACCCATATCAAAACAACTTAAATTCATTAGAAGTGGTGTAGCTGATGTTATAATCGTTGATGAACAGTGTATACGAACTGATGTCCTTGAAGAAGCCCAAAAAAATAATGCAGTTGTTATTGCAACCACTGACAAAATGTGCCTTGGACTTCCAGATAAGACTAATGAAGATGCAGATAAAATTGTTTCAGAACTTGTCACCAAACAGATAGAGGGTGCATTGATACTTGACCCTGACAAAGTGGGNNTTGAACTCGCCAAAGAATGTACTGAATGTGAATGGTGTGACCGAGTATGTCCTAACAGTATTCCAATGATGGATGCTGTGATGGCAGCAAGTAAAGGTGACCTCTCTCAGATGCAGAGACTTTATGACAACGATATATGCTATTCATGTGGAAGATGTGAACAGGAATGCCCAAGGGAAATTCCGATAATCTCAATGATGGCTAAGATTGGTGAAAGAAACCTTCAAGATCAGAAATACAATATAAGAGCTGGTAGAGGGCCGGTTCAGGATGTGGAAGTCAGAAGGGTAGGAGCGCCAATTGTTTTAGGAGACATTCCGGGAGTCATAGCCTTTGTTGGATGTACAAACTATCCTGATGGTGGAAAAGAAGTAGCTAAAATGGCCGAAGAATTCCTTGAAAGGAACTATATAGTTGTTACAACGGGTTGTGGAGCTATGACCCTTGGAGAGTACAGGGATGAAGAGGGAAAAACTCTTTACGAACGTTACAGTGGATCTTTTGATGCCAAAGGACTTGTTAACATGGGATCTTGTGTTTCAAATGCACATATACCTGGTGTTGCCATTAAGATAGCTAACATATTCGCTAAAAAGCCATTAGAAGGTAACTTTGAAGAAATAGCAGATTACATTCTAAATAGAGTCGGAGCATGTGGTGTTGCATGGGGGGCATACTCCCAGAAAGCAGCTGCAATAGCAACTGGAGTCAACAGATGGGGAATACCCGTAGTTGTTGGTCCTCAAGCTTCAAAATACAGACGTTTATACTTAGGAAGAACCGATAAAGAAGAAACATGGAAGATAAACGATTTAAGAAAGAGAAAAGTAATTAACGGTGAACCTGCTCCTGAACATCTTCTCTACGCAGCAGAAACTATTGGAGAGGCAACCGTGATGACTGCCAAGTTATGTTTACGACCTAACGACACTTCAAAGGGACGCCAATTAAAACTGAACCACTACATAGATCTACACAAGAAGTACTTTGGAACCATACCTGATGACATTTACAAATTCGTAAGGGTTGAGAAAGACATTCCTATAACATACAAAAGGGACGTTATGAAGATTTTAAAGGAAAAAGAATGGAAACCTAGAGAATTACCACAGGAACCATCTTTAATGGACATGGAAGGTGATTAGATGAATGAGAGAGTAATTCCATGGCAGCCAACAGCTATAGCAGGACCCAAACAAGCACTTCTGGTGACTCCAGAAACAGCTAAAATGATGCTTAAAAAGGCTAAAAGGCCACTTCTAGTTTTAGGCCCACTTGCTAAGGAGGAACCTCTTATAAGCCACTCGATTGAAATAGCTGAAAAATGGGATCTACCAATTGTGACCACAGCAGATACCTTCAAGATTTATAGGGATAGAGGAGTTGAAACAAAGGCATATGGTGTTGTTGAAATTCTTAATCTGCTAAAAGACCCAGAATGGAATGGAATTAAAGGTGAAGGGTCGCATGATTTGGTTATATTTATAGGGGGTATTTATTACATGGCTTCACAGGGGCTTTCGACCCTTAAACACTTTGCACCACATCTAAAGACTCTTACACTTTGTAAATATTTCCACTCAAATGCAGATGCATCATTCCCAAACATGAAGGATGATGAATGGTCAATATACCTTGAAAAGATGAAAAAAGACTAATTTATTAATTACAGAAAATTTAAAAAGAAAATACATATCGGAGGAATTCAATGTTTGAGGATATACCTGTTGATGTCAGCCCCATGTATGAGGGAGAACGGATAAGATCGGCGAACATGTTCGTTGAACTTGCGGGCCCAAAATCCATAGGGGCAGAACTGGTTCAAGTAGAAGAAGACGTTGAAGATGGGAAAGTAGAAGTTATAGGTCCTAATCTCAACATGATGAAGGAAGGAGAAATCTATCCATTCGGTTTGCTCATCGAGATAAAGGGAGAAAAACTCGAAAAGGAACTGGAAGGGGTTATTGAGCGCAGAACGCATGAACTTTGTAATTATGTTAAGGGATTCATGCACCTAAATCAGCGAGACCAGATATGGTGTCGAGTGAGCAAGGAAGCTAAAGACGCTGGTTTTGAACTGGAGCATCTTGGAAAATCAATTTCGATACTTTTCAAAGAAGAATTTCCAATAATAGAGGCAATTTCAATCAAGATTTTCACTAATAAAGAAGATGTGGAAACATTCCTAGAAAAAGCAAGTACAGCATATGAAGAAAGGGATGCAAGAGCACGGGAACTTTCAGACGAAGATGTAGATGTATTCTATGGATGCGTAATGTGTCAGTCATTTGCACCAACACACACGTGTGTAGTGACTCCCGACAGAACAGCTCTTTGCGGGGCCATTAACTGGTTCGATTGTAGGGCTGCTGCTAAAATGGATCCAGACGGTCCAATATTTGAAATTGAAAAGGGCGAAGTTTTAGATGAGATTAAAGGTGAATATGTTAATGTAAACACAATAATGACAGATAGATCACAGGGAACTGTTGACAGAGTTTATCTTCACAGTGTGTTCGGATATCCTCATACTTCTTGTGGATGTTTTGAAGCAGTAGCATTTTACATACCAGAACTGGATGGTTTAGGAATTGTTGACAGAGACTTTAAAGGAGAAACACCCCTTGGAATTCCGTTTTCTGCAATGGCAGGACAATGTTCTGGAGGAAAACAAGTTGAAGGATTCGCTGGTTTAAGTCTCGAGTATATGCGGTCACCAAAGTTTTTACAAGCAGATGGTAGCTATGAAAGGGTTATTTGGCTCCCAAAAGCAATTAAAGATTCTTTAATAGATTTTATTCCTGAAGAACTCGCTGAAAAGATTCCAACAGAAGAAGATGCTAATAGTATAAAGGAAATAAGAAAATTCCTTAGAGAAAACAATCATCCAATCATGGAAAGATTAAAAGCAGCCAAAGAAACAATTGAAGAATCAGAAACAGCAACAGAAACAGTTGAAGAGGAATATCCAGCGGATATGGAAGCAAATCCTGAAATAGAAGGAGTTCCAATGGCACAAGTTGCTTATACACCTGAACTCAGTTTACCATCATCGGGTGGAATGAAGATCATCTTCAAAAATGCGAAAATATACGCTGAAAAGGTGATAATTAAAAGGAAGTAGATTTGCAGTAAAAACTGAAATTTAAATTTAATTAATACAAATAACGGAGAGTATCTAGTGATAATCGCAGTAAGTGGTAAGGGTGGAACTGGCAAAACCTTACTTTCATCCCTTTTAATAAAGCACCTGTCTGAAACAGGCAAAGATGTACTTGCAATTGATGCAGATCCTGATTCTAATCTCCCTGAAGCACTTGGAGTGGGAGTTGTGAAAACTGTAGGTGATGTAAGGGAAGAATTGAAGGTAGACACTGCAAAGGGGAACATACCTAAGGATATGAACAAATGGGACATTCTCGACTATAAAATCATGGAGTCAGTGGTTGAAACACCCAAATTTGATCTTCTTGTAATGGGTAGGCCTGAAGGAAGCGGATGTTATTGTGCTGTAAACAATATGCTTAGAAAGATAATAGAAACTATATCTTCCAACTACGATTACATAGTTATTGACACCGAGGCAGGGCTTGAACATTTGAGCAGGAGAACTACTCAGAATGTTGATATCATGCTAGTTGTCACAGATAAATCAAAAAGAGGAATTTTAACAGCTCAGAGGATTGGAGAACTTTCTAATGAGCTTGATATAAGCTTCAAAGAGATGTTACTTGTTGTTAATAGAATAACTCCGGATAACAAAGATTTAATACTTAAAAAAGCCCAAGAAACCGGTATTGAAATTGTTGGGACCATTTACGAGGATGGAGAAGTAGCAGAATATGATGTTGAAGGAAAACCACTTGTGGAACTTTCAGATGATTCTAATTCTGTTGTTGCGGTTTCAAAAATCGTTACTCGGATTTTAAATTCAAATTAAGGATGTGTATCAATGGATAAAATGACACAACTTCTTAAACTATTAGAAAATACAGACACCATAGAAATAAATGATTTTAGAATGGACTTTGATGAGCTGGAAATACAATTGATGCCAGCCGTCCAGAGAATGGTTCAGCAGGTTGTTCAAAAGCAAGCTGTCGTTGCAAAGGAAGCCATACCAACTATAGAACCCTTTGCACCGCCAGTTCATGACTATCCTGGCGAGGTTGCAGAGGTTCAACTGGGTGCAGGTACAAGAAAACCTGTTTTCCTTGGAGGACAGAAGGCACTTTACAGATTTGAAGAGGCACAACCTAATGCTCCTGTTGTAACCTTCGATGTATTCGATATTCCCATGCCCGGTCTTCCAAAACCCATAAGGGAACACTTTGAAGATGTAATGGAACACCCTGGAGAATGGGCCAAGAAGGCTGTTAAGGATTATGGAGCAAACATGATAACAATACACCTGATAGGAACAGGTCCAAAGGTCATGGATAAAACACCTCGACAGGCAGCACAGGACATAGAAGAAGTTCTTCAAGCAGTTAAAGTTCCACTGGTAATAGGTGGATCAGGAGACCCAATTAAGGATCCTATAGTACTTGAAGCAGCTGCAGCTGCAGCAGAGGGTGAAAGATGTTTACTTGCATCAGCTAACCTAGACCTAGATTACAGGAAGGTTGCAAAGGCCGCTATTGACTACAACCATGCTGTACTTTCATGGGCTATAACTGATATTAATATGCAGAAAACACTTAACAAGTACCTTATGAAGGAAGGACTGACACAGAAGGATATTGTAATGGATCCTACTACTTGTGCCCTTGGTTACGGTGTTGAATTTTCAATCGATGTTATAACACGAACCAGGCTGGCTGCACTTAAAGGTGATAAGGACCTTCAGATGCCTATGTCCTCGGGTACAACCAATGCATGGGGTTCTCGTGAAGCATGGATGAAAAAAGATGAATGGGGACCAACTGCCTATCGTGGACCTATATGGGAAATAATAACCGGTCTTACTATGATGCTGTGCGGTGTAGATATATTTATGATGCTTCANNGTCCCTGATATCACAAACTGGATTACTGAATTAGAATAAGGAGGTTTTAGATTGCAAGTCACTGCAATGGAGATTTACAGGCTACTTCCAAAGACCAACTGCGCCAAGTGCGGAGAGGCATCTTGTATGGCGTTCGCCACCAAACTCTCAGACAAGGAAACTGACCTTGAATTGTGCACCCAATTGGCAGCAGATGAAATGGAAAAACTTGAGAACCTACTGGCACCTGCCGTTAGGGAGATAACCATAGGAAAAGGTGAAAAAGCCATGATATTAGGTGGAGATGAAGTACTTTACAGGTACGAACTTACCTACTACAATCCGACACCACTGGTTATTGACGTAAACGATAACATGGATGAAGAAGCCCTCAACGAAAGAATTAAAATCATAGAAGCCACAGAATTTGAGAGAACTGGTGAAAAGCTCATACTTGATGGTATTGCTGTAAGAAATGTATCTGGGAACAAGGATAAGTTTGCAGAAACAGCTTTAAAACTTAAATCATCAAAACTTCCGCTGGTACTCTGTTCACTGGATCCCGAGGCAATTAAAGCAGCACTCGAAAAGGTTGGAGACGAAAAACCACTATTGTATGCTGCAACAGAAAACAACATCGAAGACATGGCATCTCTTGCTATTGAATACAATTGTCCAATAACACTGTTTGTTCCAAACGACCTTGAGAAGATGAAAGAACTTTCAAGAATCCTAAGATCCAAGGGAATTAAGGATATTGTCCTGGACCCGGGAACGTATGTTGATGAAGGAATTGGAGACACACTCGACAACTTCGTAATGATCAGGAGACTGGCAATTGAAGAGAAGGATGAAGACTTCAGATTCCCTATACTNNACTATTGCAGCAACATTGATGAACAAGTACGCTGACATGCTAATAATTCACGGAACAAACATCTGGGAGCTTATACCTGTTTTAACTCTGAGACAGAGTATCTTCACAGACCCAAGGAAACCACAAATGGTTGATCCCGGACTTTATGAGTTTGGTGAACTCGATGAGAATTCACCTGTATTAATGACAACCAATTTTGCACTCACATACTACACTGTAGAAGGGGATCTAAAATCAGGTAAGGCAAATTGTTATTTACTTGTTTTAGATACAGAGGGACGTGCAGTGGATGTGTCACTTGCAGGAGGCCAACAATCTGGTAAATCTGTTGCAGACCTTATTAAAGAATCTGGAATAGAAGGCAAGGTTAAAACTAGAACTTTAATAATACCCGGACTTTCTGCACCATTAAGTGGGGAAATTGAAGATGAAAGTGGATGGGAAGTTTTGGTTGGTCCCAGGGATTCTTCAGCAGTATCTGACTTTTTCATAAAATTGAAAGAGAAGGAAAACGCTAAATAAATATTTAAAATGGGAAATGATCTTATGAAAACACTGATGGTTGTGGATCCTAGAATGTGCACAGAGTGCAAAGATTGTATTACAGCATGCCGTAATGAACACGGAGTTTCTAGGGCAAAAAAGACATCTACCGTACCTATCTTCTGTATGCACTGCCATCCAGATAAAGCACCTTGTGCAAGAATATGTCCAACAAATGCAATAAGGGAGGAAGATGGTACCTTAATTGTGGATGAGGATGCATGCATACTCTGCAGATTATGTATGATTGCATGTCCGGTAGGGATGATGGTAATAGATTCTGAGAAAAAATCAATTCAGAAATGCTCATTGTGCATGGAAAAAGACAGGATAATTCCTGCGTGTGTTGAGGCTTGTAAGGACAACGTTCTAAAAATATTCTCAATTGAGGATCTAGATGATCTTAAGAATGACACAACATTTGCAGATGTGCTTGAACAAGCAATGAAAGCATACCAGGATAAAATTTAACCTTTTAAATCCACTTTTTTTTTATTTTGAAAAAAATTAATTCAGTCAACCTTAATTTTAGAGGCTTCAATTTTAATTCCCTCATTTTTCAGGATTTCAACTTTCATTGGTGTTCCTCCCCTAAATCCTCCAATTTTACCATCAGATCTGATAACTCTATGACAGGGAATTATAATTGGAAATGGATTTTTACCTATCGCAGTCCCAACTGCACGGTAAGCATGGCTATTAAGGGATTTTGCTATTTCTTTATATGTTTTTACACTACCATATGGGATTTTTGCTACTTTTAGAATTACATCCCTTTCAAATGAAGTTTTTATTGTAGATTTAGGTTCTGATGATTCACAAATATCTAATTCTAAGTGTTCAAGATCAAAATCTATATTCTCTCCATGGTACATCTGAGATAAATTTTGGGCTGTTTTGTTGTTTTCATTTGATAATTGGTAATTAGGATAATATTTCGAAATTTCATTTACTGCATCTTCCAAACTCTTTTGAGGCAATGCTATCCTTAAAATTTTTTTCTTTTCTGAATATCCTACTGCAAAGTAGAGATTTTCATGTTTGTGAGTAGAAATTATTATTTTACTTTTATTTTTTTCATTCATGATATCCACCATATTTTCATATTTGGTGTCTAATTTTAATGATCATTATTAGAGGAGTTCTACAGAAGAAATTTTTAGACATAAAAATATAATAATTAAATTCAATTAATAAATTGTTTAATTTGTAAGTTGATAATTTAATTTTTTATTTGAAAACTTTCTATTATTAGGTCTACATCTTCATCAAAAAGTTCAAAGTAATCTGGTGCACCAGCAAACCATAAATAAAATAGCAAGTCTTTCCTTTTAAATGCTACGATCATTATTTTTGTAATGGATACATCGTGTGGATTTTCACCTACGATTATATAAGCATCCATTTTACGGGCTTTAAATGGAATTTCTGATAAGATTTTACTGTTCTGCATCAAAAATACATTTTTCAGAATTTTTGCAAATTCTTCAGGTTCTATATCTTCTGCTTCATCAAGTCGGTTAATTGAGAAGAGCATTGCATTGTTGGCGATTCCTCCCTTAATAATTTTTTTCTCGTCTGTTGTTTCAATTACTTCCCAAGTGTTTGGATAATTAAACGTTATTTCGCCATTATCAAAATGTACTATCCATGATCCTTTACCCTTTGATTTAATCAAGTCAAGAGCTTCTGTAGCTTTGAGTCTGACATATATGTATTGATCATCAAGAGCTTTAATCAGTGGTTTTACTGCTCTTTCATCTCCTATTCTACCCAAGGCTTCTATGATACGGCCTCTAACATACTTATTTTGGGTTCTATCCCTTTTATTTAGAGCATTTATCAATGGTTCAATGGCCCGCTCATCCCCAATTTTCCCAAGAACTTCAGCAGCTCTACCCCTCATATGCCAATCTTCATCTTTAAATGCATTGAGGAGCGGTTCAACAGCGGGTTCTCCAATTTTACCTAATGCCATCAAGGATTTCCATCTTACATCGCTGTCCTCATCATTTAGTGCGTTTACAAGAGGAGCAATGGCCTGCTCATCCCCAATTTTCCCAAGCGCTACTGCAGCATACTTTCTTACATGCCAGTCTTTGTCGCTCAGGGCTATATTAAGGCGATCAAATGCTCTTTTATCACCAATATCTCCTAATGCATTAGATGCGTTCTTCCGTACTCCCCAACTTTTATCATTAAGGGCATCAATCAGAGGTTCAACAGCAGAATGGTCTCCAATTTTTCCTAGGGTAGCAGCAGCTTTCCATCTTACTTCTTCATCTGAGTCTTCATATAAACTTTGGATCAATGGTTCAACAGCTCGTCTATCCCCTATTATTCCAAGTGCATCGGCTGCACTTTCTCTTACTGCAATTAAAACAGTGTAATCATCTTCCCAGCTCTCATATTTAAGTGCAGCAATTAAAGCTTCAACTGCCCGTTTATCTCCAACCCTTTTCAGAGATCTTGCAGCATCCCTTCTGATAAGGTAATTGTCATTTTTAAGGGCACTGATTAAACCTTCAACATCTTTTTTTTGTTCCAGATCATCTATGTCAGGTTCAATTTCTTGTTCAAGCAGATCCACGTTATTTCACGTCCTCAAATTAAAAAATATAAGTTGATATTGATCTTATCAAACCATTAATATCTTATTTTTTAGGGATAAATAATTAAGGATTCATAATTTCCATTTCCATGTTTAATTGAATTAATTTAGGTGTTAACTAATTTATCTGGAATAATTTCATAATAACTCTGTTAGAACTTTCATTAAATTGGGATGTTTTCCAACAAATTTAAGAACAGAAATTTTTGAGATAGCCTCAAGGTCTTGGGTTTCAATAAACTCTGCAAGAGCGTTCATATCATCATCATTAAGCTTATCTGCCATATTCCTGTACATAACAGATTTATCCAAGTTTTCTCCAATTTCTTTTCTCCATTTATCTTGATAATCCCTTAAAAATTCTGAAGAATTGTCCTCTCTTTTTACAGATTCAGCTGCTACTTCTCCAGCAATCCTTGCACAAGATATTGTGGTATGAATTCCTCCGCCAGTTATAGGGTCAACTTGTCCTGCAGCATCTCCAACTACTAAAAATCCATCTGTATATGTTTGTTTAATAGGTCCTGAGACAGGAACTCCTCCGATGTTCAGCTCTACAGGAGTAGCGTCTAATTTGGATACATATCTATTAAGGTAAGTGATAGCAGTATGAATTGAACTGCGGATACCAACCCCTACATTAGCAACTCCATCTCCCTTTGGAAATATCCATAAATATCCCTGTGGTGCGATTTTTTCTCCAAAGTAAAACTCTAGATATTCTGGATCCACATCAATGCCCACTAACTCGTACTGTGCGCATGAGCAGATCTTTTTGGGGTTTTTGTAGGTTTCAATACCGGCTTGGCGTGCCATATTTGATTCAACACCATCTGCACCTATCACAACATCGGAACGTATTTCAATGGTTTTACCTAAGTGTTTAGCTACCACTCCACAGACCTTATGATTTTCAATGATTAGATCCTTAACATTAGTTTTTATCATTATGTCTGTGCCTGCCCTAGCAGATTCAATTGCTAGGTCTTTATCAAAGATTTTCCTATCAATAACGAGTCCTTCAGCAATTCCTCCTTCGTATGTGATTCTTCTCCTGTCTGGGGAGTATATATGTGCACCTTTAATCCGTGACCTTACATATCTTTCTGATGGTTTCATCTCCAAGGTTTCAAATGTGCCATAGGTTACCCCCTCAGCACACTGTACAGGACTTCCTATTTCTTGGCGCTTTTCAATCATTAGAACGTCTACATCTGATTTTGAAGCGAATAATGAGGCTGTAGATCCTCCTAATCGACCACCAACCACAACAATATCATATTTCAACGTTCTCATTTATTCAACCTCAGGAATCAGTGCTCCAAGAGGACATACCATTACACAGTTTCCACATTCAGTGCATCCATCGAGAGCATTCAATCCATTTTCTTCAAGTTCAAGAACATTTTCAGGGCACACACTTACACAACAACCACAAAATCCGCAGTTTTCTGATAGAATATCCATTTAAAATCACCTTTGAATAAAGTACAATACAATAAATATTACATAAGATTCTTATATATCTTATGTCTTTAATCTTAAATCTCTTTTAAGTTTTTTTAAGCTTATTTAATTTATATTAAACCTTAAATTACTTGTTAAATTAATATCTATACTGTAATATTATTTTTTTCTTAATTTAAACAAATATTTAATACTTTTTAAATATAAATTTAAGATTTTATCTTTTATTTTAGCGTTGGAAGGATAGGAATTCTTTTCCCTTCTATGAAACCGTTAACTTAATATATGATGTAAACTAACTTCGATTGTATGCAGGGGTGCCCGAGCTGGCCAAAGGGGGTGGACTTAAGATCCTCTGGCGTAGGCCTACGTGGGTTCGAATCCCATCCCCTGCACTTTTATA
>PMMV01000063.1 GCA_003162115.1 Methanobacterium sp. | reverse complement strand
GAAGATCCAGGTTCTGCACAGGTTCTTTCCTTTATGAGGTCCCTCATCTTTGATATGGGGGTTATTCTACTGTGTATTCCTAGGCTGGATGCCAGGTTCATATCCGGGTCTGCATCGATAGCGAATACTTTATAAGTCTGTGACAATAAACATGCCAGTGTGCCCGAAAGGGTTGTTTTTCCAACCCCTCCTTTTCCAGTTATTGCAATTTTCATCATCTCACGATCCTGTTGATTGGTATATTGATGGTTTTTATGGAATATAGGAGTTACATATAATATGGGTATATTATAGGGCAACGTTTATTATACTTATAGACTAAACTTTCTAGAAAGGAGGATTATTTATGACTAGAGCATATACTAGAAAAGATTATATTAGAAAAATTCCAGGTTCAAGAATAGTTCAATATGATATGGGAAACCTATCAGGCGATTTCCCTTTAAAGGTTACGCTGGTTGTTAAATCATCAGCGCAACTCTCTCATAATGCACTTGAAGCAGCTAGGATAGCTTCAAACAGGTACATGCAGAGAAAATCAGGAAGAATGGGTTATCATTTGAAGATAAGGGTGTATCCACATCATATAGTTAGGGAAAACCCAATGGCTACTGGTGCAGGTGCTGATAGGGTTCAGGATGGTATGAGAAAGGCATTCGGAAAACCCGTAAGTTCTGTTGCGATTGTTAAACCAAATCAAAAGGTTTTAACTGTTTACACTAACAAAAGAAACTTTAAAGATGCTAAAGAAGCTTTAAGAAGAGCAGCTATGAAGTTTCCGGTAACATGTAGAATAGAAATTGAAGAAGGCTCAGAATTAGTTAAATAAAAATAAAAAAAGAGTGTTAGCATGAAGCATGTCGAATTTTTTGAAGAACTGAGAAAGGAAGATGTTGCAATAGCAGGCGGAAAGGGCGCAAACCTCGGAGAACTAACTCAAGCAGGGATACCGGTACCCCCTGGTTTTGTTGTAACGTCAAAAACCTACGATCAATTTATGAAAGAAACAGGAATCTTCGATGGAATAATGGACATTCTTGATGCTCTCGATGTCAACAACAACAAGGAACTTCAAGCATCTTCAGTGAGGATCAAAAAGATAATGACCGAAACTAGGATGCCAGATGAGATCAAAATCATCATAATCGAAGCATACAATGCCCTATGTCACCGTATAGGTAAAGATGACGTTTTTGTTGCAATCAGATCATCTGCAACAGCCGAAGACCTGCCTGAAGCATCTTTTGCAGGTCAACAGGATACTTATCTTAACATAAGAGGCAACGAGGATGTTGTTGAATATGTTCAGAAGTGTTGGGCATCTCTTTTTGAATCACGTGCAATATTTTACAGAGAAGAAAACGATTTTGATCACTCCAAGGTTTACATAGCAGTAGTTGTACAGGAAATGGTCGATGCTGAAAAGGCAGGTGTAATGTTTACTGTACACCCTTCAACCGGCGAGGAAAAAATTCTGATAGAAGCAGCATGGGGTCTAGGTGAGGGAGTTGTTTCAGGAACCGTAACACCAGACACTTGCTGGTACGACAAGGAAAAGAATGAAATTTTGGACTACAAGATCAGCAATAAGAAGGTCATGTTCAAACGTGACCCTGACACAGGACACACTGTTATGGTAGATGTTCCTGAAAACCTAAGTGAAAAACGTGTTCTAAGTACAGACGAGATATCGCAACTTGCAGATCTTGGAAAAAGAATCCATAATCACTACAACTTCCCTCAGGACACTGAATGGGCAATTGAAGATGGAAAAATATACATGTTACAGTCAAGACCCGTAACCACTCTTAACATGAACAATGCTGAAAGCCAAACCGAAGAAGGATCCGATGAAAGGATTATAATTGCAAAAGGATTAGGAGCAAGCCCGGGTATGGCATCTGGTGCAGTAAAGATTGTCAGAAATACTGATGAGCTCGATAAAATAGAAGAAGGCGACATACTGGTTACTGTAATGACAACCCCGGATATGGTGCCTGCAATGAAAAGGGCAGACGGCATAATAACCGATGAAGGTGGTGTAACTTGTCACGCAGCCATAGTATCAAGAGAACTTGGAATACCATGTGTTGTAGGTACCGGTGATGGAAGCAAAATATTGAAGGAGAATTCAATTGTAACACTTGACGGAAGTAAAGGATTTGTTTATGAAGGAAAACTGAAAACAGAAGATACAGATTATGGAGAAGAGACACCAACAACTGCAATTATACAAAATCAGCTAATAACTGTTACAGAAGTTAAAGTCAACGTAAGCATGCCTGAAGCTGCTAAAAAAGCTTCAGAAACTGGTGCAGATGGTGTAGGTCTTCTCAGAACAGAACACATGATGTTGGCATTAGGAGTACACCCTAAAAAATTCATAACCGATGGTAAAGAAGATGAACTAGTTAAAGCCCTTGTTGAAAACATCCTAAAGGTTGCCGATGCATTTTATCCAAAAACTGTATGGTATCGAACATTGGATGCTCCTACCGATGAATTCAAATCACTTCAGGGTGGAGAAAACGAACCTTACGAACATAATCCAATGCTGGGATGGAGAGGTATTCGAAGAGAATTAGACGAGCCTGAAATACTTAAAGCAGAATTTAAAGCCATAAAAAAACTCCATGAAGAAGGATACACAAACATAGGGGTCATGCTTCCACTTGTACAGCACCCTGACGAGCTAAAAGAAGCCAAAAGAATAGCAAGGGAAGTTGGACTCAAACCTCAGAAAACCATTGAATGGGGAATAATGGTTGAAACACCGGGAGCAGCTCTTACCATTGAAGATTTCATAGCTGAAGGGATAGACTTTGTAAGCTTTGGAACCAATGATTTGACTCAGTACACACTAGCAATAGACCGTAACAACGAACATGTTGCAGGACTGTATTCTGAAAGACACCCTGCAATAATGAAGTTAATTGCAATGGTTATCAAAGAGTGCAACAAGGCAGGAGTGAAAACCAGTATATGTGGACAAGCAGGCAGCATGCCTGATATTGTTGAGCAGCTGGTTGAACTTGGTATCACGAGTGTATCTGCAAATACAGATGCAGTTGCTACTGTAAGGGAAGTAGTAGCCAGGGTTGAAAAGAAACTAGTACTTAAGGCTGCAAGGAAACTCATGCAAGAGTAAAAAAACCATTTATTATATATAATGGAGTAATAAACTCCGGTATACTTTTTTTATTTTTTAGCTAAGCTCAATTTATTACATCATATTATCTTCACACTATTTTCAGGGGGTAAGAATGGAGGAAAAGGGAATATCAAAAAGCGAAGTTTTCAAAAAACTTAAAGAGTTTAAAAATAGGGATATGACGCACCGTTCTGGTAAGATACTGGGATCAATGTGTACCTGCCCCCATCCGGTTGGATTAAAAGCATACCAAATGTTTTTAGAATCTAACTTAGGGGATCCTGGACTTTTTAAAGGCACAAAGGCCATGGAAGATGAAGTAATACAATTAATGGGCGATCTTCTAGGTAAAAAAGATATTTATGGTCATATAATAACCGGTGGGACAGAAGCTAATATAATGGCGATGAGAGCTGCCAGAAATACCGTTCGACAGGAAAATCCTAATATAAAGAATCCTGAGATAATAGTTCCTAAATCTGCCCATTTTTCATTTAAGAAAGCTGCAGACATGCTTTGTTTAACCTTAAATGAAGCTGAAATCGATGATAATTATCGAATGAGTGTAAATTCTGTTGAAGAGCTGATATCTAAGGACACTGTAGCAGTTGTAGCAGTTGCAGGTACTACTGAATTGGGCAAAATTGATCCAGTAGAAGATCTCTCTTATGTATGCATTGAAAATGATATTTATCTCCATGTAGACGCTGCTTTCGGAGGATATTCAATCCCATTTTTAAATCAAATTGGATATAGATTACCTAAATTTGATTTTGAACTTCGAGGTGTTTGTTCCATTACTATAGATCCTCATAAA
This sequence comes from Methanobacterium sp., assembly GCA_003162115.1. Classification (GTDB taxonomy): domain Archaea; phylum Methanobacteriota; class Methanobacteria; order Methanobacteriales; family Methanobacteriaceae; genus Methanobacterium_B. The sequence goes on along the minus strand of PMMV01000063.1, from coordinate 6,688 downwards.
ATGGGACTGGCACCCATACCAACCGGTGGTATTCTTTTTAGAGAAAAAAAATACCTTGATGCAATGAGCATTGAAACACCTTATCTTACAGAGGACAGACAGTCAACCATTGTAGGGACTAGAACTGGAGCATCAACGGCTGCTACGTGGGCTCTTATGAAATACCTTGGAAGAGAGGGCTACAGGAAGATATCAAAAGAGTGTATGGAAATAACTGAAATTTTATATCATGGTATAATTGATTCAGGATTTGAAGTTNNNGGAATAAATATATCTTGGGAGATTTTTAAATTGATAAATAATGATATATGCAAAATAAAACGTTTGGATACTCCCATAGAAAATCAGACAATTCACAAACTGCGAATTGGAGATAGAATAGNNCTGCTGTAAGCAAGGCAGGTATATCACCTACTACCAGTAACAAGGTAGAGATTGAGGAGAGTATACCTTATCTTGCTAAATCAGGTGTTAAGATTCATCTTGGCAAGGGTGCTCTTGGTAAAGATACTGTTAAAGCTTTAGATAAATATTTCTCGATCTATGCTGTTACACCCCCAGCAGCAGCACTTTTAACGAGTAAAATTGTTTCAAAGAAAGTTGTTGCATTTGAAGAAGAAGGAATTGAAGCTATTCATTCATTAGAAGTTCAAGGATTGCCTTGTATTATAGCAGCAGCCCATGGTGAAACAATATACTGATTTTAACAGCATTAATTTATAGTTTATTTTTTGGAGGGCTTACCAAAGCATATATCTCCAGCATCACCAAGTCCAGGTACAATGTACCCATCCTGGTTAACTTCACTATCAATGGCGCAAGTGTAAATCTCAAGATCTTTATTGGCAGTAGAAACGGTCTGTATCCCCTCTTCTGAAGCTACTAAATTTAAAAGAACGAGTCTTTTCGGGGTTCCATAGGTTTTTATTTCTTTCAATATGGCATTCATTGTGTTACCGGTAGCAAGCATAGGATCAGCCAGTAAAACAATTTTATCATCTAATGGAGGTATTCTGACGTAGTTCAAATTTACATTGAAAGGAGGTGTATCTTCACGCCAGGCACCTACAACTCCGCACTCAGATTCGGTGAAAACATTCATTATTCCCTCTACAAGAGGGATTGCAGCTCTAAGCACATTTATTACTACAATATCATTTTTATCTTTGATAATTATACCTTCAGATGTACCTAATGGAGTTTTAACAGTCAAAAATTCTTTTTCAAGCGTATCTGCGAACTCATAACTCATAAATCTGCCAATTTCAATCATAATTGATCTAAAACTTGTAGGACTAATTCCTGATCTCCTTAACATTGTAAGTCTATCCTGTATTAGTAGATGATCAAGTTTTTTTAACACCAAAGAAACCACTCCTTAACATATTACTCTCTAACCCTTTAATAGAATTAAAGATAATTGCATTAATTAATTTAATGGTTCGTTATTTCATTTATTCTGTATTCAAATTTATTGGTATTTTTCCATAAATTCAATAATCAACAAAAAATTGAAGTACAAAAAGTATATACATAATAATATGGAATTTGAATAATTTAAGATTTCATTTTTTTTGGAATGGTTAGTATGGACAGAAAAATCCTTATCATCCCGATTATTATTATTTTGGTATTGTTAATTTTACTAGTTGTACCCAAACCAGTCAGTCAATCTGGGTTACAATCAGATGTGCTTGCTGAAAACCTGAACATACCTTGGGCAATGGATTTTCTGCCGAATGGCACTATGATATTCACACAGAGGGGTGGGGTTGTCAGTTTGCTGGATAATGGTGTTGTAACAAATATAAGCAAGATAAACGTAACTGCAATTGGCGAATCTGGTCTTTTGGGAGTGGCAGTAGACCCTGAATTCTCTCAAAACAAGTATATATACTTATACTACACATCTTCAAGTGGAAATAGGGTTTCAAGATTTGTTTTAACCAATAAACTTCAAAATGAGACAGTTCTACTGGATAATATTCCATCAGCACCAATACACAATGGTGGAAGACTTAAATTCGGACCAGATGGAAAACTCTACATTACAACTGGAGATGCAAATAACAGGTCTGCTGCACAGGATATTAACTCCCTCTCTGGAAAAATATTAAGAATGAACAAGGATGGAACTATACCTGCAGACAATCCATACAAAAATTACGTTTACACATTAGGAAACAGGGATCCACAAGGACTTGCATGGAATTCGAATAACAGGATTTTATACGAATCCGAGCATGGGGATATTATGAACGACGAAATTAACATATTGGTTTCAGGTGGAAACTATGGTTGGCCAATCTATCAGGGAAATAATAATGCTCCTGGATACATCGCACCTTTGATAGTATACACCAATTTCACACTTGCACCATCGGGTATGGCATTTTACAACAACAAACTCTATGTTGCAGGACTCAGAGGTACACAAGTCAGGCAAATAAGTCTTGATGATAACGGAACAAGTATTACTGGACAAGAATCACTTTTAACACAGTTTGGAAGGATTCGTGACGTTGTTGCACACGATGGATATATTTACATCTGTACCTCTAACACCGATGGTAGGGGCATACCTCAAATTGGGGATGATAAGATCATAAGGATAAAGGTATAAAACTTATTTATAAGGTTTTTTTTCGTTTTTGTACTTGTTTTCCATGTGCAGTTGGAATTACCTTCAGTTCACTGTTTTCAAAATCTATCTCATATTCTTTTCCCTCAAACAGTGTATGTAAAAATATTGAAAGGGCAGCAACTTCTGAGTGTGGTTGATTAGTTATAGATACATTCCAGTCTGCCTCTTGATACACTTTTGAAGGTACCCTTGAGCCTCCTACGATTATAAGTTTATCATTAGAAGATTCGTGAATTTTAGTTGTGACTTCCTGTACAGCTTCACCGTACATGGTGAGGTGAATCACTTCTCCACCATCTTTTTTCCAATCTTCGATAAATCCATCCCAATTTTTAATGTATTCAATTTCGAAGTTTCCTCCCCAGCGTTTAACAACATCCCTAATATTTCCGATTATCTTTTTATCTTCATCTCCACTTAATATTACTTTGGAGGCTCCAAATGCCCGTGCTGTCAAGCATACATGTGTTGTTATTCTTGCATCTCTGACCCTTCTATGATCTAACCGTAAAACGTGAAAATTCATTTTATCATCCTATAATTGACTGAATTAAGCTTACAATTCTATAATTTTTTTTTATTTTTATTATTATTGAATAATTATTTTTTGAGTTATAATAGTTTAAATATTGTAAATCAGAGTGAAAACAAAGTAACCATGATCACCAGTGCTAACATCCTTGCAACTTCATTTGAAGTTCCAAGAACATCTCCGGTTGCCCATGTAAAATTTTTCTTAGCTACCAACGCAATTATAATCCCTGATAATAATCCCATGGTAATTCCAATAATTCCTAACATGTTAAGGGTTAAAAATCCAACTGCAGAAGCTAAGATAAACGATAACAATAGTAATTTTTTATTCATTGATTCTATGAAAAATCTTCCTGTACCGTCTGGAAATGGTTTTGAGAAAGTTGCACATGTAACAATACCCATTTTAGCAGCTATTTCTGAAACCAGAAGTATATAAAATATTAAAACAGCTGGTGAGGATCCTATGGCTGCAAATGTTATAAGTCCCACTATTAGGATATAAGCTATACCGCCTGTACCAATTCTTTTATCCCTCATAACACCTATATTTTTTTCAGGGCTTCCATGGACCATCATTCCATCTCCAAAGTCGACAAGACCGTCAAGGTGATGGAATCCTGTTAACCATATTGAAAAACTGTAAATCAGTGCTGCACCTATGAGTATGGGTAGGTGAAGCAGATCAACAATTAAAAATCCGAAGGCACCAACAATAATTCCAATTAAACTACCAATCATTGGCCAGATCCATGTGAACATTGCCATTTCCTTAATGGTTGTGTGAATATTTAGTGGTAATATTGTTGAGAAAGATATCAAACCAAAGATACCATTGATCTTAGATACTTTTTTATCTTGGACCTTGTTCAGTTCACTGGAATTAGACATGTTTTTACCTCAATTAAACCTCAAAAATTTTTGACATACAACCTGCAATAAGACCTGCAAAAACATCATCAAGAACTGGTCCTAATTTACTTATAATTCCTGGTTTGGCTTCATCATATCTTTTAAAGTTAAATATGGCTTTAGTTCCAGCTATCTGGTTTGCAATCGACATGCCAAAGACTTCATCTGAATATAAATATTCTGGGTCATCGTCTACATCGACTCCACGAACCCTATGTTTTTCATAGTCTTCTTCAAGTCTTATTCCTGCAATTATAAAGGATACAACATTAAGATCTTCTAGGGAATGATATATCTGTTTTTTAAGCTTTTCAGGAATTTCTTGGGTTTCGTCAACACCCACAACTAGTTCCAGACCTGCATCTACAAGATCATCAATTCCCACACCAACGTCATTCATATATTCCAGAACATCCTTTGGAAATCCGCATTGACTTAAAGCATTATTAACAGCTTCTCTAACAGATAGTTGAACGTTTTTGACCAGGTCACTCAATACATCAGGAGTCACATTATTTATTGTACCCTTAGATGCTATTAAAATCGATTCATCATCTTCCAAATCTTGAGGATCAAATGAAAAATGATTTATTACACCCATATCCCACATTGCAGCATTTTTAGCATCAATCGTGGATTTAAATAGTTTTATCAGTGTTTTTGAATCCAGATCGTGGTCTATAAAAACTATAATGCTAAGGAACAATTTTTGGCCCCGATATGCAGATACTATTGCTGTTACATTATCTTTGGTCACATCTTGAAATTTAATCAATTTAACAGGACTTAAAATTGCAGTAACAGGTTCTTCAACTCTTTTATACTCAAATATTGCTTTCAGGTATTCATTTTTTTCTTCATTTATCTTTTCCTCACTTACTTCTCCCACAGAGTAAGGAAGTGGATGTTCACGATTTTTCAATCCATGATATACAATTGAATTAACATGTCCAATTCCACACCCTATTGTGGAATTTCCAATGACTTGAAATCCTTTTTCCCTGGAAATGATTGTTGTATCATCATCTTTTTTAAATTTAACGTCTTCTATGCAGATTTTTGTTTTCATTCCATCACGATCAGATTATTTATAAATAAAATATTTGGTAAATTTTAAATATTATTTGGATTTAAACCTCAGAGGGCTAAATATATCTTTCAAATGGGTTTTATTACCTTCTATCATATCGGATATAATCATGGCAGATGTAGTACCGTTATTCATTCCCCAAAAACCGAATCCTGTTGCAACGTAAATACCCTCAGATGATGTCATACCAATCATGGGCAAACCATCATCGCTGACACTGTCGTGGCTTGACCAGCGATACTCAATAGATTTAACATCCAAGTGCTGACGGACGTAGTTTTCAAGGCGCATGTAATATTCGTTCATATCTTTGACATTCAAGTCACTGTGTTCACCAGCAACTATTATAAGTTTACCTCTCGATGTAGGTGTGGTTCGATAGGTATGAACAGGATCAAAATCGATGAACATTCCATCAGGAAACTGTCCATTAATATATAATCCGATTACATAGGATCTTGCAGGGTGTAGATGATTTTTGAGCTGGTCAGGATCGTAGACAGGAGTGTGAGTCGTAACCACCACATTATCGGTCATAATAGAACCCCTATCTGTAATAACTTCCTTAACATCGCCTTCATTTATTGTTAAAGCATGTGTTTTCTCGAATATGTAAGAACCTCCACCATCTAAATTCTCAGCCAGACCAAGAAGGTACTTTCGCGGATGGAATTGGGCTTGATTCTCATACATCAATGCACCAGCTGTTTTAAAAGGTAATGGTACGTTATCAGCGTAGTATACTGGAAGTCTAAGTTTTTTTGCAGCTGCAATTTCTTCATTTATTTTTTCTACTTTATCATTGGACTCGGTATAAATGTAGAGGGGTGTACGGTGAAATTCGCAGTCAATTTTTTTATTAGAAACAATTTCTGCTATCTTTTCCAAGGCTTTTTGATTGGCAATGGCATATTTTTGAGCTTTTGTTAGTCCTAAATTTTTTATTAGATCGCTGTAAATCATGTTAGGAGCAATGCTAATTTTGGCAGTAGTACCAATAGTAACTTCTTCAACTATCCTATCGGCTTCTATTAAAGCTACAGTATGCCCTAAATCTTTTAATAGAGTTGCAGTAGTGATTCCAGCAATTCCACCCCCTAGTATTACTGTGTCAACTTTCAATCCTTCTTTAAGAGGAGGAAAATTTGTTGTTGGGCAAGTTTTTATCCAGAAAGATCCTGTTTTACCATGTATATCTAGATCAGCCATTATAATACACCTCTCATACTGTTACATATTATAATCTAGGTTACATATTTTAATCGAGTTATTTTATTTTTTTCCTAAACTTAATTGTCAATTAAATCGCCATTTTAATTCTATAAACATTATTATTAACTAACTTAGAAATAAGTGATCATATTAACCAATTGATATGGTTACAATATCTATCAAATTTAGTCCCTGGAACAATAGTTTGTAATTTATTCAGAATAGGGATCATATAGAATTAAAAAATAAGTCAGATCAATTTAGAATATTTGGAAAATATAGGATGATTGAAGGGA
>PMMV01000081.1 GCA_003162115.1 Methanobacterium sp. | reverse complement strand
GAGCAGCATCATGGGCATCAACAGCTGCCATAGCAGCATCAAGAGCAGCAGCAGCAGTATGAGCAGCATAAGCAGCAGCGGCAGCAGCATTAACCCAAGCAGCAGCATTAGCAGTAGTAGTAGACATAGAAGCAGCAATGATAGCTGCGACAGCACGACCAGCAGCACCACTAGCGGCNNTGTCTTTTGGATATTTCTTTTCGTAGTATTTGAGACTATCTTTAGCACACCATATTGCAAATCTTTGAAGAACTATCTTAGGTATCTCTTCGACTATCCTCATTTCACTTGCAGCGAATTTATTATCTTGCTTAACAATTTCTCCCCGTGCCTCTGAAATGAACCATCTTTGTCCATAGACATTTCTGATTGAATCTCTTGGCGTCAATGCGGCATGAAGCCCATTAGAACAGCAAACAATTTTGCCACTTACTTTGTTCCATTCTCCGATTTTCCAAGACAATTCTCCGTTTTCAGAGGTCAAGTCATCTCGCACGAATCGGTAGCATTTTATTGTATTCTGCATGTATTTACCTCCTTCATATTATCATTTAAACTTATTACTTCGGTGAACTTGGGCCATGACCTACTTATTATAAGATACAAAACAAATGCATAACTCAAGAATAAATTGAATGAACATTATAAAGTACTCAATATTGGAATATACATATATTCCTAAATGCATTATACACGTGAAGTTCCCACTAGTTCTAAAAATTAATTTAACAAATAATAAATCAATCGCCTGTGATGGTAATTAATATCTTTTACAATTAAACTTGGAATAACAAATAAAATTGTTGGGCCGAACAATTCAACTTTTTGTTGTATAGTTCCCTTCAACTATATCTTTTGCTGTGACTTCGGGGTTGTGGTATCTTTTACGTTTATCGGTTTTTTGATCATACTGTATGGCTTCGGAGGGGCACCATTGAATGCATGCCATGCATCGTTCGCAATGGTGTTGCCAAATTGGCTTTTGGTTTTTAAGTTTTATGTTTTGAACTGGACATATATCACTGCAAATGCTGCAACCATTACAATTTTCGTTTACTGTAAATTTTTCATCGAATTTTTCAATGTTTTTGTAGATCATATTATTGCCCCATTTACTAATACGAGTCCCTAATCTTCGGATGTGACGTACTTCCTTCTTTGTGATAGCTTTGGCAATTTCATTTATCTTAAAATTGGCAGTTTTCATCAATTTTTGTGTTTTTTCAGGTGATGCTGGGTCATAATTAATGATATAGTTTCCAGGCATCTTTATTGTCTCCTCGTAAGATAATTGTGTGCCTTTCTGCTGTAGAACATCATTAAGTAGACCTAATGCGTCGAATTTTAGTCGCCCGTAATTTGCTATTGCAAAACAGTATGTTTCTTTTCTTATGTTTAGTTTTTCGATGAATTGTTTGGCTTTCCTTGGCAGTCCCAAGTAATATACTGGAAAGATGAAACCGATGTTTTCATTTGGGCCGCCGACTTCTTGGGTTGGTGGATCCTTAGCCATTGATTCAATTTGGTAATTTCCCAGTTGTTTTCCTAGTTGGCGGGCAAGATATAATGAGTTGCCTGTTCCTGTGAAATAATATATTATAGTTTTCAATTTTTTGCACCTTCTTCGTCTTTGTTTCCAACAATTATATAGCCTTTTGGGCACAATTTTTTAATTGATTATGTAATCTCAGGCTTGCATAATTAACTAGTTTAGGGATACGTTTTTCCATAGGCAATATAAATAATTGTGTATATCCAACATTTGAAGAATGTCGAATGGTCTAATTTCAAGCTTCCTTTAGCCTTTTAAGAGCATAAAAATGACATATTAAGCTAACTGGTAACTAAGCAATCGATAATAAAATAGTGTGTTATATGGTTTCAATAAAAACTTTGATAGTATGATAGAAAGAATGTAAAAAACGATTTGAGATAGATATGGCAGTTTAATTCTTAAATAGTGGCCTATGAATAGCAAAAAAGTGTAATGAAACGGATTTAGATGAAACTTTAATAAATTTGTTTTCAAAAATTAATTAGTTAATAGGATTGAAGATCTTTATTAACCTATTTTACTATAAGGATATTTTTCTTTTATGTTTTGATAAAAATATACTCCATGAGAAGATGCTGACATCAAACCATTGTAAACATATTCCGGAACATTAGAATATCTATAAATTCCATTATGGAACTGTATTTCTAAAGTTTTAGACTTTGGATCGTATCCTACAGCACTTAGATCACTAGCGCTTACTGAAATGTATCTCATGATATAACCCAATCATACTTATCTTTAATAAGTTATATAATCTTTTTATTAAGTCATAATCTGAAGCTAGTTTAATCGATTGATCCGTTGTTATGACATCTAAATGAGGTTAAAAAAAAGAAAGTCAATGTTAAATCTAGAGATAACTATCAAACACTTAAACAAGAGTTTGAAAAAAGTTTCATCAATTGGAATAGATCGCACGTGTACCAGAGGAAAATAGTCTAATTCTTAAATAGTAGCCTATGAATTGTCAAAAAAATTCTTAATATTGACTTCAAGGAAGTATTTTGAAACATAATGTTCCTTCTGTTGGAATTCAAAAACGAATTGGAGATCTCATTTTAAAGGCATATAATAAACGGAACGGAACTAATAAAACTGAAAATGAAGCTATTAAACTTCTGGAAGACAAAATGACTAAATTGAATCTAGAAATTAATCGTTTTCGTAAGAGAACATAAGTTTTTTTTCAGATTAGATAATTCAAATGGATAATTGGATATAAAACTATAAAAATAATGTTATGTGTAATGGATTTCTTGGAGGTTTAAGTGATGTCAGATGAAAATGTCGTATACATTGGAAATAAACCAGTAATGAACTATGTATTAGCTGTAGTAACTCAGATGAATACTGGAGTACCCGAAGTAATGTTGAAAGCAAGAGGAAGAGCAATCAGCAGAGCAGTGGATGTTGCAGAGATTGTAAGGAACAGATTTATGACCGATTTAGAAGTAGGTTCCATAGATATCAGCACAGAAGAAATGACCAGCAGAGAAGGATCAAACAGCAATGTTTCAGCCATTGAGATACAACTCTGCAAGACAGAATAAATAAAAAATCCATTCAATCCACTTTTCATTTTATGAAGGAGAAACTTCGTTGAATAAAATTATTAATATTACTTATTTAATTTAAAGTATGAAAAAACTTCAGAAAATCAAACGCTATATTTTTGCAATAGTTGTCTATGGTCAAAATATCTCTTCGATTGCTTCCTTTCCATTTTTAAGAGCATAAAAGCGTTCAAGCAATTAGTGAATCTTAGAATAGAATAAAAGTAATTAAAAAGATCAGCCTTAGTGGATACTTAGCAGATCATGAATGTATCTTGCCTGCATATTTAATTTGAAAAAATAATTTTCAAAATTATACATGACAAATCGAATCTATCATTTTAAAATATCGACCATAGGGTAAACAATACCATTATTTACGAAGTTATTTTTTAGAGTTTAAATTTATTAATAATAGATAAAAAAATAATAAAAATAATTACTTTATTCAAATTTTTTATATTGTTGTAAAATTTTTAATTTTCACCAAAACTAATCACCAAAAATATTTCAAAAAAATCAATTTTTTTAATGATTTATCAAAAATTTAGAACCATGCAAAATGATTCTTGATATATGTACCAATTGATCTCTATATAGTTATTTTAGGAGATTTTGTATTTTTGATAATTTAGCATTGAAATTGTTGAATTTTTTGTAATAAATAGTATTCGATTGTTAATAATTTTATAATTCAAGAAATATTTAATATAATAATACTCTTGAATAAAAATTTGATACTAATACTTTGAATCAAATATTTTTAATATTGTGAACGAGGAGTAACCAATCAAACTATAACGAGTTCAATTATTCATGACTTTTTGGGATATCATAAATGAAAAAAATACCGATGTGTAATTATCCAAAAATAGTAATACATTCATATGATCCCTCATAAGATACTTTTCAAAAAAATTTAGGATTAATTCAGGTTTAGAATCTACCTCTACCCCTACCTCCTATTAAAACTCCTATTACTCCNNTATTGCTGCAACGATACCAACAAGTGCCCCATTGACAGCCCCATTCACGTAGTCCCCGCCTACCATGTAACCAACATATATAGTAGCTATTAAGAATCCAATGAATGCTCCCGATGGTGATATCAACCCAAGGACAAAACCAAGAATTATTGC
>PMMV01000065.1 GCA_003162115.1 Methanobacterium sp. | reverse complement strand
ATAGGAATAGAGTTATATTCAAGATGGACTCATTTGGGCCGGTGGTCTAGGGGTATGATACCTCCCTGACACGGAGGTGATCACGAGTTCGAATCTCGTCCGGCCCATTTGCCGTGGTAGTTCAGTTGGGAGAACGCCAGACTGAAGATCTGGATGTCGCTGGTTCAAGTCCGGCCCACGGCATTAATTCTTTGAATTCTAGCATAAAATACGATATCTATTTACTTTTGACTCCAATTTTTTCGAAATTCTAACTATAAATTTATTCATTTCAAAGATTTTAAGAACAATTAGTATATAAAATCAATATTTAGGAGAGAAAATTATGGGAAAAAAAACTTCATGTCCAAGGTGTGGTTCAAAAAAAATTAAGATTCTAGTACCCCAGACAGGAATATGGACATGCCAGAAATGTGGTTATCAGGGTGGTATAGTAATAGAAGATGGTAACATGGAGAAACAAATTAAATCAGCTAAAAAAATGGAAAATCTTAGTAAAAAACTTATAAGAGGCAGATAATAATCTTGGTCTTATTTATTATTTAATTATTAACTTTAACAAAATTAATTGAAACAAATAATATTTCATTATAATCTTCTTTTTAAAAAGGTTCCGAATATCCCTCCAAGCACCGATAAAAAGCCAAAGATCGCTATAACTCCCAAAAAGGCAAGACTTCCGCTGGTTACTCCTACCACAATTCCAAGAATAACACCGACAAGACCGCCATTTACAATTCCATTTTTAAATTTAAGACTTCCTCCTATGTATGAGGATATTAAACCTGAAATAATTGCCAGAAACATTGATATCATCCCAAAAGCAATTAAAAGGTTGTATGGGATATCTTCAACTTTCTGTGGGATATTCGTTCCAAAAATTGCCAGAACGCCCATTAAAGTACCGGTCAAAAGGAATCCAAATCCTGCAGCAACTCCCAGCCAGCTTATACTCCCATTAATATTTTGGTTATATCCCTTTGTTGGTACTCTTGCAAATTCTTTATCACAAATGGAACATTTGGTTGAATCTTTAATATTTTCTGCTCCACAGTTAGTGCATGTGATTTTTGAATTGTTTGAAGGAGTGTAATTATTTTTTATCCCCTCTAATGTGTCAATGTAGGTCAATTTACCTCCACAGGAACATTTTTCATAGTTGAAAGAAGATTTACCCTCGTTAAGTTTGTAGTATTTCCCGCATTCATCACAGATGAGATATGGCATAAGATCACCAACTTTTTAAGTTACAAATAATTATTCCCCTTAGATATTGTTCTAATCAATTAATAATAAATTACCTTCAGTTAAACCAATTTTTGATCTTGTTTCATTTTTACATATATACATCTGCAATATTAAAGTAGGACATTATGATTTTTTAAAGCCCATTAAATATGTTGGCTTCGCATCTGTAATAATAACATCTAAGAAGGAACCAATAATAGCATTTTCAATTATAACTGTCTTATATGAATTTGTACGTGCCAAATATCCTCCTTTACTACCTTTATTGGTAACTAGGACATTTTGATTGGTTCCGACCAGCTCAATATTTTTTTCAATGGCTATCTGCGACTTGAGATAGGTAAGCGCCTTGGAACGATTTTTCATTGTTTCATGTCCAATTTCATCAAGATCTGAAGAAATAGTACCTGGTCTGTGCATATACTTGGAAATATGGAGGAAATCTGGCCTTATATCCCTAATTAATCGCAGTGTATCTGAAAATGCTTCATCATCTTCTGTTGGATATCCTACTATTACATCGGTTGAAATAGAAATTTCTGGTATTTCCTCTTTGAACCTTGATATTATGGATTTAAAATCCTCTACAGTGTGGCAACGATTCATATCCTGAAGAATCGTGTTATTACCGCTTTGAATTGGAATATGTAGAAATTTATAAAATTTATCACTTTTAAAAGCATTTATAATTCCTTCAACATCACCCATCATGCTTTTTGGATGCATCATACCCACTCTGATCTTGAAATCCCCTTCTATATCTGAAATCTGGTTCATCAAGTCGGGAAGAGTTTCTCCAATATCTTTACCATATGCTGCCGAGTCTTGGGCTGTTAATTGTATTTCACAACAACCTTCAGATACTGCTTGTTCTGCTTCCCTTTTAATCATGGCAGATGGGTAACTTTGAAGGCTTCCCCTAGCAAATCTGGTACAGCAATAGGTACACATGCCATCACAACCCTCGCAAATCTGAATAATATGTATTAATGGGTTTGAACGTATTTTCGGAAGGCAAACCTTCAATTCATTAGAATAACCAGTTGCTCTGACTATTTGTCCGTTAAGAATAGATTTGACTATATTTGGAGTGGACTTGATCTTATGCGGCCCTATCCAGCTTGCATCCGGTGCTGCATTTTTAAGTTTTACCGGGTCAATTTCGACCATACAACCTGAAATGATCAGTTTCTTATCTGGAAACTGTTTTTTTATCTTTTGGATATTGTTTATAACCTTCTGTTCTGTCGGGTGTTTAACATAGCATGTATTAATGATGATCACATCTGCATCATCAGGTGAGTCTGTTAATACACCATCGTTCTCCTTCAGTAGTCCGGCCATTATCTGGGAGTCAGCCTGGTTGAATGTGCATCCAAAGGTATCGATGTATATCTTCATATTATATTCCTGTTGTATTCCTTGTATTTTTAATTTAAATGTTTATAATTAGATTTTTAATTGTTGTACCTACTAATTAATTATCATAGAATTAGTAGGTTTAGAATTTAAAAGTAGTTGAAAACAAGATAAAAATTCTGGATTTGATTCATCTTTTTATTCTAGCCATCCATGTTCACCAATCATTGGTACAAAAACAACTCCTCCAAGATTGTATGATTTGTATTCATTTTCGCTGACTCTGTTTAAACATAAAAGCTCTTGAACAGAAGTATCTCGACCAATTGGACTCAGTAATCGTCCACCAATTTTTAACTGTTCTTTAAGTGGTTCAGGAATTTTTGGTGCGCTTGCAGTAGCGTATATTCGATCATAAGGGGATTCTTCCTTGTATCCCTTGGTGCCATCTCCGAATATCACTGTGACATTTTTAGAGTAACCGGTACGCTTTAAATTTTGTTCTGAAATATTTTTGAGATTTTCTATTCGTTCTATTGTGTATACATGACCCTCTGGACCAATTATTTCGGCAACTACCGCAGCATTGTATCCAAATCCCGTACCTATTTCAAGAACTTTCATACCCTTCTCAAGGGCCAGTATTTCACAGATGATAGCCACCATGTGAGGTGCAGATATTGTTTGACCGTTTTCTAAGGGTATTGGCCTGTCAAGATAGGCATAGTTCTTAGTTTCTGGGGTCATGAATTCCTCCCTCGGAACCTTCTTCATTGCATCTTCAACAGGTTTTGTTTTAATATAGTCCCTATCTATAAGTTTAGAAACCAGATCTTCTCTATTTTTCTTCATTAGAATCAACCACGTTATTCACTTCAAATATTTTAGAAGTTAAATCATAGTCATAACGTTTAAGATCATCCCCGGGTCTTCCATAAACCCTTTTAATTACAAATGCTTTTGCAAACCCCTTTCGCATCTTTCTGTCCTGTGTATTCATGGCTCTAATCTTGAAAAGCACGTTTCCTAGTTTAACAACATCACCGATTGTAAATTCGAATTCCCTGTCTACTTCAACCTTTCTTGATAGTATTCTTCCACCATAATCTACAGAAATTCCAACACGTGCTGGTGTGTCTATGTAATTTGCCCATATTGTATCTATCTCCGAAACAGGAGCTACCATTACTCTACCGCCCTTTTTATTTTCAATAGATGTTATTTCAGCAGGGCGTCCATCGAGATCTAATACTCCCTCAAACTCCAAGAATTCATCAGGAAATAATTTTACAGAGGTTTTATGGGATGATTCATATTCACTTACCACAACTCGGACTTCAACAGGTTTTCCAACCTCTACAATTTCTCTGAAAACGTTTCCACATTCATTACATTTTAATAATAGTTCCTTGGATATCTTACCCTTGGATTTTAATATTTCGCAGGATTCAGATCCGCAAACAGTACACTTCATTTTTTTTAGTTCCTCAAAATTTGAATATTTATTTATTTCATAGGTCTATTCAGTAAATTTATATTTATAAATTTCATTAATCTAATGTTATTATTTGTTTTAACTGGCATATTAATTTCATTAAAGAAGATCTTCTTCTTTAATAAAGGATTTCAATTATCAATTATTACCAATATATCAACCAAAAGTAGTATAATATTAATTAAATAATTTATTTATTTGGATTTGATGTTGAATCTTTTATTTTATTTTTTTTTAGTTGATGTTTTACAAGTCCTCCATCTTTCAGTATGTCCAACATGAACTTGTCAAAGGGCTTTATCTTGAATTTTTTTGTTGTACTTATGTTTTCTATGATCCCATTTTCAAGGTCGACAGACATCATATTTCCTTTTTCTGATTCTACATCAGCTGTTATTACAGGGAGTCCCACGTTTATTGCGTTTCTATAGAATATCCTTGCAAAGGATTTTGCTATTATTGATGAAACACCTGCATGTTTCAATGCCACAGGTGCCTGTTCTCTTGATGATCCACATCCAAAGTTCCAGCCTGCAACTATGATATCACCTTTTTGGACTTTTTCTGCAAATTCAGGATCTTCTGCTTCCATTACGTGTGATGAAAGTTCGTCTAGACTGAAGGTTCGTAGATATCTTCCAGCTATTATAACATCTGTGTCAATACTGTCCCTAAATTTCCAAACTTTTCCAACTATCTTTTCCATGTTTTCTTACCTTCACAAAGTTCAGTCTAATAGTGTAGCTCCATAATTTCGAGCACAAGTACTTATAATTTCACCACCAACATCTTTCAATGAATCATTTGCAGCACTCAATATATCTCGTTCATTTGTATCTGTAATTGCATAGACAGTCGGACCGAAACTACTCATCCCTACACCAGCAGCACCTGCAATCCTTAAATTTTTCATTATTTCATTTATATACGGATTCTGAAGCTTATTTTCGATTTTCTTAAATCCAATATTTTGTATATTGTTTATAGCTGTTCCAAAGGAGTCTAGATCAGATTCTACAACTGCAGGCATGAGTTTCATTAACAAGAGATGGGATAATTTTTCAACCTCATATAAGGGTACAGGACAGTAATTTTGAAATGCATCGACTTCTTTAGCTCCTGAAACACCTCTTTCAACATTGGGTATTGCGAGAATTATCTTCCAATCCAGAGGAAAATTATACCTAGCTATAATTGGTGGTGGTGTAGCAGGTGATGCAGATGAAGGGAGGAAGCTCGGTTTTTCAACTCTTTTATGACCCCCATCAATAATGAAACCGCCATTTTCGAATGATTCAACACCTATTCCCGATGTCCCACCTCTTCCAACTATTTTAGCCATATCCAATGCATTTAAATCATGGTTATTCATATTGGATATGAGTTTTGCCACTGCAAGAGATAGTTGAGTTCCTGATCCCAATCCCGAATGAGGAGGATACGTTGAATGTATTGTAAATTTGAAGCCACCGCCGATTTCCAGAGCATCAATTACTTTAAGACTAGAGTTTTTTATTTTAACAGTGTAATCATTAATAAGGCCCTCAATAAATTGACAGGATTTTGAAAATATCACTTCTACCCCATTATCAGCGGGTTCTGCTTGAATTTTGAGGCCCGGTTTCCCTAATGTTATCCCAACTCCACCATCAATTCTACCGTAGATACCGTTAAGATCTATCAGAGTCAGATGGAGGCGGGATGGTGTTTCGATTATCAATTAATACTACCAAAAGATTTATAATTCAAAAATTTATTATTTAGAGATTTCACTGAGTGGTTTAGAAAATTTATTCTCAATTTCTCCCCTGTAAATAGCATTCATAGAACAGAACGGTATTATCCTTCCGTCAGGTACAGCATAATGGATAACACATCTTCTAACCCTATCCTGATCGAAGTTGAACGGGTCCATGAAGTGCATGCATGATACAAGCAGTGTCTTATGATGGAAATCTCCTAGGGATTTGTATGACCTGTCCCTAAAGACAGCTGTAAGAATACTCCTCAGATCAACAGAATCTGGTGATTTTGACATATCAACAGTTTTTGGAAGTTCAAGAGTTGCTCTGGCTACTATCTTGGCCTTTGCAACCAAACCTCCTGCTTCCATATCTTCTGTGCTGTTTGTTAAGAGGTTAAAAAATCTGTCGACATCAATAAAACGTGTAATGGGAATCATTCCACTATCATCAATAAAAATATAAGTTGCAGATCCACAGTGTGGGTGACATGTGAACGTTACCTGTGCATCCTTACCATCAATGGATTCTATGAACTCAGAAACAGGTGTAACACAGCTGGCAGGATAAAAATCTTCAACTTTAATCTGTCCATCTGTTTGTTCTTCCACCATCATCTCAAAATCAGGAATTGTAACCCGCTGGGATTCAACTTCGTCTGCAGGTGTTCTGCCTGCAAAGGAAACTGGCTGAAAATTGACACCCCTAATAATATCAATATTTTGAGCTGCAAAGCGAAGTATGTCACCTATTTGGTTGTCGTTTACTCCCTTAATAACGGTTGGCACTAAAACTATTTGCAGATTTACTTTACGGCAGTTCTCAATTGCCGCCAATTTCACTGAAAGCAGGTTTCTGTTCCTTATCTTAAGGTATGGTTCTTCTGTTACACCGTCAAACTGAAGGTAGACAGTATTTAATCCGGCATCCTTAAGTTCTTGAGCAAGGGATGGAAGTCTCGCGAGTCTTAAACCATTTGTGGCTATTTGTGTGTGTCTAAATCCTTCTTCCTTAGCAAGTTTAACCAGTTCAACAATGTCCTTACGAACTGTTGGCTCTCCACCAGCATACTGGATAGCAGGAGTAGGAACTGGTCGATTATTCCTTAAATTTTGAAGCATTGTTCTGATTTCTTCATAAGTTGGCTCGTATAAAGTTTTTGAAACAGCAGCGTTAGCAAAGCAAACAGGACACTTCATGTTGCATCTATTGGTAACATCAATTAATCCTAGAACTGTATGGCTCTCGTGCTCTTCGCATAACCCACAATTCTGAGGACATTCAGAATTAGCAATTGTCTGAGGATTATCAATACCCCTACCGACTTTTCCATAATCATTTGCTTTCATATAAACTTTTGAACTGCTCCAGTAAGTATTGTTAAATTCTCCGTGCTCTTTGCACGTTTTCTTTATCATTATTTTGCCTTTGTCCTCATATACTTCAGCATCTAACACTGCAAGACACTCGGGACACAGACTCTTAGTATTTTTTATAACCATTATCTCACCCATAACGTTATTTAGTAGCTAACATAATTATTATCTTGTTTTAAATTGGAGGTAAACTATGGACTCTAGTGTAGTCAGTGTAATAAATTTATCAGCATATGCTATATACTTTATGTTACCAGCCTACCTTGCCAACGTGACAGCTTTAGCATTTGGTGGAGGAAAACCGCTGGATTTTAATCATAACCTTAATGATGGTCGCAGAATATTAGGAAACGGAGTAACTTGGAGAGGAACCATAATTGGAACCATTATTGGGACTACGATTGGACTTGTTCAGGGATTGATTACGGGAAATATTATAGAGGGATTCTTATTGGGACTCACACTTGGTGGAGGAGCATTAATAGGCGATGCTTGTGGAAGTTTTATTAAAAGGCGATTAAATGTCGAAAGCGGAAGATCTGCCCCGATTTTAGACCAGTTAGACTTTGTTGTAGGTGCACTTGTATTTGCATCCTTGATTGTTGTTATACCTATTGAAATGATTATGTTTATACTCGTGATAAGTGTATTCCTACACATTGGAGCTAACATCATTGCTTACCTTTTAGGCCTTAAAAAAGTATGGTACTGATTTATAATAATTTGAAGATTATAATATCCTATAATTTGTGATGAATAAACTTCTTGATATTTCTTAAAGATTTAAAAAGTTCTAATGAAAAAATGTAGAAATCATGGATAATATTGTTGTTCGTTTTAAATTATTTAATTTTCCCTTTTTTTATCATTAATTTCTTTAAACGGTTTTCTTATAAACGACCTGGTATAATTATTGTTTATTAGAATAAGAATTATTTCTCAGATATTGTTCGATTAGAATTGCAGTTCCAACAGCAGGGGCTACTACACAGTCCTCTTTTTTAAGAATTTTATCCATTCCAGTATATTCGAGACCTGCTAATTCGCATGCCTTTGCACCTAATACATCCATACCCAAACCGGTGGTAACTACTTTTGAGATATTATTACGTTTTGAAACTTCTAAAAGGGCTTCAGAAATTTTTTTAACTTGTTCTGAATATATATAATTAGCTATGGCTTTAATTTCATCCGGTTTTAACGCATCCATGTCTCCACATATCACCCTTGAAATTCTTCTCATACAATCATCAATTGATTTTCCAGAACCATCCATGGTGTCGCAGGTATATTCTTCCTTACTGATATTACCAAGTATTATTTGAATGTCTGCTGTTACTGCGAATAGTTCTGAAGCTATTCTCATCATTGTTCCATCAAGTGGTACTTTTTCAACCAGTGCAGCTACATTGGTTCTTAAAGCTCCACTGTAAATCAGTTCTCCAGTTTTCAACCGTTCTAGGTCTGATCTTCCCTTTGCACATTCTTTACCATTTTTTATGGGAATTATATCAGTTGTGGTACTTCCGATGTCTATTAATATACAATTAGGTTGTATTTTAGAGGCCAGAGGTGCTGTTGCAATCCAGTTAGCAGCTGCAACCTTCGTAGGTTCTTCAAATACCTTTGATATATCCATAATTCCATCGAGTCCGACAAATCCTACCGGAACACTGAATGAATCAACAGACTTCTTTGCAATATCCAATACTCCCTCTTTTTTCGTCTTATAAGCATCTACAAGTTCGGCTGTCATTGAAACTCCTACCGCATCTACCTCATCTACACTGGATCCAAGGAGATCCTTCAGAGCTTCCTTCAATTTATCCTTCTTAATCCACATGGGCAGGTAAATGAAGTCCGTTTCTACCCGGATTATATTGCCGGATTCATCAAAATCAACCAGCGCTATATCTGTGTTGGCCCCTCCTATATCAAAACCTGCGATTTTCATTTTAAAACACTGATCCTGAGGGTATTGCCCTCTTTAAAAAAGTTAACTTCTCCATTTAAAATTACTTCAGACGGTAGCTCTCCATGAATAGAATTTAGTATGGCCTCCCCCAAGTTGAAGTTAATTATACCCCTAAGTGCAACATAGGGAGTTGTTAACCTCGAGTTGATTTCCACTATGTGGACTTTATCATTCGCATTATTTAGTATCATATCCACACCAATATAACCTTTAAGACCATCAATGGATTCAACTGCATTTTTTGCTGTTTCCATGGCAATTTCCGAGAGTGTATGTTTTATTGGAACCTTCCCTCCACGGTATTTGATTTCACCTGAATTTAAGCTCACATATTGAAAATTTAAACTCAAAGGAACAGCTGAATCGCCATTACTTAACAAACTGACACTTATATTAATTCCTGGAATGTATTCCTGGATTATGAAGTATGGAAGTTTAGTAAACATTTTTAAGTGATCGTGGGCTTTCATAAATTCATTGAATGAATTCACAACAGTAACACCCAAACATGAAACACCATCAGCAGGCTTTACAACTTTAGATGAACTATTTTTAACGTGATTATGGAAATAAACTTCGTATTCACTAATTTTTCTATCTGAATCATTGAAGTATACTTGTTCAGTTTTGATTATTGGAAATTTATCTTTCAAAATATTGTACGTATCAAATTTATTTGTTGTTAATTTAACTGCATTAGAACTAGAACCTATAATTTCTACGCCCTGTTCTTCGATGATCCGTGTTAAATCATAGAGGATGTTATTTTCTTCGGGTGCAATTGGCAGACATGCATCATAATTTTGGATATTCTTTTTAAGCCATTTTTCTATATCATCATTTAAAACCACCGGAATAGATTCAGAGTTTTCTATTTCAGAAACATCTGAAATCAGATGATGTGTTTTTAAACCTTTAAGATCATCTAAAAGTCCATAAAGCATTGCATGACCCTCTGCTGTAATAGATGGATCATCTAATCCAGTTGCAGTTGCAAACTCAAAAATAAGTAGTTTCATTGACATTCTCCAAATAAACAACAATATATATTGATAAAATTTCCATAATTTCCCTGTTTTTCATTAGAATATAAAGCAGATAAACCTTTCCATAAATCAGTAGTTAATAAATAATTTTTTGTAATTTATGATTTAAACTTTTATTCCATCCTAAATTTGTTCAAAATGATATTTTTGTCTTTAAGATTCAGATCGGCTTGTGGAAATTTGATTTCATTGTCCTTTAACACCATATTAATTGTTGTACTGGGATTCGTTTCTCGTATTTGAATAATGTATCTCATCTTGAATTCTTTAATAAATCCATTTCAATATGGTTCTTTATTTGATCTGGTCCTGTAATATTAAATTTATCCGAATTATACGCCTTAAATACTGCATTAAAGTCTATTTTGAAGCTTTTCCGCCCACATATGGATTATTTGCTTTACTAAATTTTTTTTGTAGAGAATATGGTCACCTGATATTTTCCGATAGGTTTTGATTATCCGTTCTTTATCTTAACGCAAATTTCATGATATACTCCATTATTAATAATTGCTATATTTATAAAAAAATAAAATGAGTTTAGTTGATAATAGGTTATTTCACTGATCTGGCGATCTTTTTCTCTGGGTACGGTATTCATCAACTAGTTTAAGAAGCTTTTTTTTGTCCTCTTTTTTCTTCTGGTTATCTACTTCTTCTATCCATCTTTTAATTTCCCTTTTTAAAGCTTTGGAATTAACAATATAAAATTCGCTCATTGAAGTCATTTCCACACTGCTAGCTGGGATTAGCGGGATCATATTCTCTTCAAATATGTTTTCAGCTGGATCAGAAATTTTATCCATAGTAATAACAGTTTTAACACCCAGATTGATTACCATTGATGCAGTTTGCGATCCTCCACCTTCAGAGTTTTTAAGTAGGACTACATCATCCCTTTTTATTTTCCATCGATCACAAGCTGCTCTTATACCCTCTTTGGTGAAGGATTCGATGATCTTTACAGGCACTGCATTTTCAGAGAGCTCCAAGGCTTTAATATCATTTTTAGATCTAAATTTTTGTTCCAGTTCGGATCTTCTTGCTTTTTCATCGATGTACTTTTCTTGAAGGCGTTTTATTATAGCTAGTTTAGATGCTAGCTCCTTCTTCTGAAGGATTTTCCTGGTGTAACTGTAATGGAGTTTATCTACCTTGGACTGGAGTTTGGAGATTTCAGCCTTGTAAACAATAATATTTTCTTTAAGAAGAATGTTTTTATGCTTTAAATTATCAATATACTTTTGCTGTAAATTCAATTTATGTTTCAACCTAGATATGATCATTTTATTAGAATTCAGATTGTTATCAGCTTCTTTTATCTCATTTGAACCTGTAATAATGGTTTCATTAATTTGGTCTTCTATTTCTTGAGATTGCATTTCAAGTTCTGATTCGTGTGTGGTGTTTATATTTTTATCTGATTCAGTTGAAATAGAATCTGCTTTAATAATGTCATCATTTATCCGTTCTATGGCATTACTAATCGATGTACCATTTATAACCATTGCTTTTATAGTGTCAACTTCACTTTCAGTTAATTTTGCCTTTTCAGCACGTTTCTTTATCTGTCGAAATTTGTTAATATGATCTCGGTATGTTTTAACAGCAGCTGCCAGCGCATCACGTTCGTGCGCATTTTGAGGAAGTTCAAATGATGTTTTATCTTTATTATTACTTTGTAAATAGGAATCAACTATATCTATCTTGGATTCAACTGACATACTCCGGTAAGGAGACCATATTTTAGAATTTAAAGATGATGCAAGTTTTCTAACAGTTTTTGGTGCAGGATATACATCTGTAGCAACTAGAACTGTTCTGCCGTAACCAATTATGTGACTTATTATTTCAGATTTCCTGATTTCCTTAGAACTTTTCAATGAAATCAGGTTTCCTTTAAGGTCTAATATGGCTATTCCTACTGTCAGTCCTGGATCAAATCCTACTATGATTCCTTTATGGGTCTTTTGGGTTCTTTCTGGTTTTAAAAATAAATCTGAACCTTTGTTACCTTCTGTACTCACATTTCTATAAACCAGGTGATTTCCTCCATCAGGTTATATATGATGATTATATGGTAATATATGGTGTCCACATAATATTTTATGGTTTGCAAGGGATTTTCAAGGAACTTTTAAAACCTTAATCATCTCTTCCTCTGCAGCGGCAATTGTTCTCCTCTTGATATATTCTTCTTTAATTGTTTTGAAGAAGTTATTTTTTGCATATTTATCAAGGGTAAATTCAATATCCTTGTACTTAACATCCATGAGTATAAGCCCATCAGGAGGTACAGGGATTATTGATGTAGGAATGTCCGGATTTAAAAGGAGGGATAATTCTTTCTCTTCCATTTTTCCTTTTCCTACCAATGTTATCACCCTCACCATCTTCCTAACCATGTTCCATAGGAAGCTTTCACCAACAACATCAATGACGGTTACCATCTTATTTTGGGAAATCTTCAATTCCTTAACGTTTCTGTTAGGGGCTCTTTCAGATCTTTTTGTGAAATTTTGGAAGTTATGTTTGCCTTCTAATAATTTAGATGCACTTTGCATCTTCTTTAAATCTAAAACTTCTTCCACATAGGGATCATTGAAAAGTACATATTTATAATGTCTATATTCTGCAAATCGTGGCTTAAACCCATATGGAACTTCCGTTCTGCCAATTATCTGAATATTGGAGGGTAAATAATAATTAATTTGATTAATAGTCGCTTCAGAATCTGTTTTAAGCGATACAACGTTTCCAAGTGCATGAACTCCTCTGTCTGTTCGACCGGCTATAGAATACCTTGATTTATCGGGATCATCCATTACACCCGTCCTCTTAAATGCTTTGAAGAGTTCACCTTCAACAGTTGGGAAGTGTGGCTGTCTCTGAAATCCATAGAAATGTGTACCTATATAAGCCACTTTAAAAGCTGTTTTAACCATTTGTAAACCTCAAACCGTATTAAATTTGTTTAGTTGATCTGATAAAAATGATTCACATTCAAACCTATTAATCAATATAAATTTATATCATTTAATACATTTATTCAAAGGATCACAATAGTCTGAATCATTTTCCAATTGAAAAATTATTGAAATAATTAAGTTTTAAAATCATTTAAGGTGATATCGTGGCTGATAAACGGATTATATCTGATAATAAATGGGGATATATCAGTGTACTTGCTGCCACAGTCCTTTTTGGTATCTGGAATACATTCAGCAAAATTTTACTCCAGGACCTTGATCCTCTAGCACTATCTGCACTCGTATATTGCATAGCTGGCGTCTTTCTTTTTTTTGTTCGTTTTTCTCGTTTTAACAACAAATTAATGGGAATGTTAGATTCCAACTCCGAAGCAGAAACATATATGTCGTGCAAGGATTATGTTATACTAATAATAACAGCTATTGCAGGCTCTGTTATTGCTCCGGTCATATATTTGAATGGATTAAACCAGATCACAGCTGTAAATGCATCACTTTTAATGAATGCTGAAGTACTTTTTATAATAGTTATTGGGATTTTCATTCTCAAAGAAAGCTTTCAAAAAAAAGAAGGAGTAGGATTACTTCTTTTACTGATTGGAACAATTTTTCTTGCTACAAATGGGAATCTCCAATATTTTTCAGTTTCAGAGAACTTTGGAACGTTGCTTGTGATTATAGCAGCATTTTTCTGGAGCATAGACACTACTCTCAGTAAATTTTTGAGTAATAAAAGGGATCTACTTGGAGTGAGTGCTTTAAAGTGTTCAATAGGGGGTATTATACTACTATTACTGTCATTGATCCTTGGTTTGAACCTTAAAATTCCACTTAATCATCTGCCCTACTTGTTGTTTATTGGATTAGTGAGTATTGGATTCTCATTTGTAATGATCTATTACGCTATAAGAAAGATTGGTTCAACTCGAACTGGTTCGATATTTCCTTTCTCATCACTATTCGGTGCTGTGTTCGCTTTTTTGATTCTTAGTGAGCCATTTACCATTTTACAATTATTATATGGTCTTTTAATGCTCCTTGGAGTATACATTATCTACAAATATCAAAGAATTAATTAAAGAATTTTACAGTTAAAGTATTAAAGTTGTAAGAGTCCAAATCAATATTATGAAAAATTTCGAGGTCGATGCTTAAAATGTTAATAATACCTGCTGTGGATATTAAAAATGGTAAATGTGTACAGTTAGTACAAGGGATACCTGGAACAGAACAGATAGTAATTGAAAACCCTGAAATAGTTGCTGAAGAATGGGAAAATAAAGGAGCAGAAATATTGCATGTTATAAATCTTGATGGGGCATTTGGTAGGAGCTCTAAAAATTTAGAAGTGGTGAAAAAAATTCTTAACACCGTTTCAATACCGGTGCAGTTGGGTGGAGGGATAAGAACCTTGAAAGATGCTGCAAATCTGTTAGATATTGGTATTGAAAAGGTTATATTAGGTACTATGGCAGTGGAAAACCCTGAGAAGGTTGAAGAACTTTCAAATGAATATGGAAGTAACAGAACCATAGTAGCCCTTGACAGCAAGGATGAGAAGGTTGTTGTTAAAGGATGGACTGAGAAAACTGAAAAGAGTGCACCAGAACTCGGTGTTGCCCTTCAAAAAAGGGGTGCAGGAGGGATCCTCTTTACAAATGTAGATGTTGAAGGCCTCATGAAAGGGTTTAATATAAATCCACTTTTAAAACTTCTAAAAGCTGTTGATATTCCTGTTATATACTCCGGTGGGGTTACATCTTTGAGTGATATTGAAGAATTGAGTCTAACAAAAACTTATGGTGTTGTGATTGGTTCAGCACTTTACAAAGGTAAAATAAACTTTGAAGATGCCCTTAAATACCAGTAACAAAGTAAATACTTTTTAATACAAGATCTAGAAGAAGTTTAGCAATTAAAATTTGAGGCTAAAATGGGTTGCCAAACTTAAATCTGAACTCAAATCAAACAGCAAATCTTTCTAACAATCTAATAAACTTAATAAAAATACCTGAAAATGGGCCTAATTTTCTGCCGATTTTGTACAACATCCTCAAATCTTCTAATTTTAAACCTCCAATAGCAGTAAGAATTCCTAAATATAAGAATGGAGATACAATTAATGCAAGTATTAAGTAAGCTCTTGTTTGAGGAAACAGAAGAAAAACCAGCCCCATTAATATTGATGCTATTATTATTTTTCCAAATTCTCCAATTGGTAAACTTACATTTGCAAGATTTAGAGTTTTCCACATCAACACAGACATGAGAAAAAGAGCTGCAACTGTTGTGGCTATTGCTGCACCATTAATGCCTATTATAGGTACAAGAATAATGCTTAGCCCAATATCTATTACAGTTCCAACAATCAGAATATACATGGGAAGTCTGGGTTTACCTAATCCCTGGGCTATGCTGGAAGAAATAGTATAGAGTGTGAAAAAAAGCATTCCCGCTGCAAGTATCTGCAATGATACAGATCCCGGTATATATGCTTTTCCAAATAGTAAGTTAATTATCGGGGTTGCGAAAACAACCGTTCCAACACATAATGGAATTACTACAAATGAAACATAACGGTATGACTGTAAAACATATGTNNGCTACAGTGCTCGATACATTGAAGTAACCTGCAAAGTTACTGGGCATATATACACCAATTACTAAGGTCCCCATATCGTAGAGTGCAAGCTCTGCTAGACCCGTAATAACTACAGGGATTGAAAAGAAGATCAACATCTTGGCTATTTTCATCTCATCGTAAAAAGTTAACTTCTGATGAGATCTGGAAAGTAGTTTTCTTGGACGGGACAGTTTACCACGGACATCTCTTTGGAATAAATAAACAGCAGACACCATTGCTGTCATAAATCCAACTGCTGTACCTATTACAGCACCTGCAACATAGTAACCTCCAACAACTAGACCTACAGCAATTGTGACCATGAAAAAGAGTTCAAATGCCCTTGTTATCAGTATATTTTTCATCTGATAAAATCCCTGGAATGTTCCTCTTAATGCACCTACAATTACGCTGAATGGTGTTATGAGAGCAATTAATTGGAAAGGAATTATCGCCTCGGGTTTGTGGAAAAGCCCTAGTGCTATTGGTTTTGCTAATATGAAGATAACTACACTGAAAATGAGACCCAGAGCTATCATCATCCTTGTAGATATATCTACAACGGCTTTAACCATTTCAATGTCATCTTTGGCGTAGTACTCTGAAACATGCTTGGCTATGGCTGGTGGAAGACCGGCGCCAGCTATCATTATTAAGAAGTTTTGGAGAGGCCATGTAAGACTGAGAATACCATATCCAGAAGGTCCTAATAAATTGGCCATGGTCACTTTGTATATGTAACCCCCAATACGAAATAAGAAGGCCCCAATAAGTATTATGGCGCTGCCCTTTGCTATTTTTGAACTCATAACATTACCAATATTAATTTAAATATAGATTATTCACAACATTCTAATTAAGACAATATTAGTTAATTAATTTATATTATAAGACGCTTGTTAGATATACAGAATAGTTGCAGGTCAATAAAATTTAAATATAGATTCAGATTTTATGGATGAATGATTTTGATACTTTAATATCTTTTATACGAGATAGTTTTTATTGTTTGATGAAGTATAAATACATGGAACAATGATAAAAAAATTGGACTTCATGGTTGAACATTGAAACTGTATTTAACAATTAAACAGAATCATGTATATAGGGGTGCAAACATTAAAATCGTAATGGCAACAGGTACATTTGATATAATACATCCAGGACATGGATACTATCTTGAAGAATCAAAAAAAGTTGGCGGAGATGATGCAAAACTGGTGGTAGTTATTGCAAGGGATTCAACAGTGAGATCAAGGAAGAGAATACCGGTAGTTGATGAAAAACAAAGACTTGAAGTAGTTAAAATGTTGAAACCAGTTGATGAAGCTTGCCTTGGAAGTGAAGTCGACATGTTTAAGGTTGTAGAGAAAATAAAACCAGATATAATAACCATAGGTTCTGATCAAAATTATAATATAGTAGATCTCAAAAAAGAACTTTTAAAACGAAATATCAAGGTAGAAATTGTAAAAATCAAGGGTTATATGACATTTCCGCTTGATAGTACCTGTAAGATTATAAAAAGAATTAAAGGTATGGAGTTTGATGAGAATATTTTTAAAGATTGTTGATATTTTATTCAATAATTTTTTAATAATTTAAAGTTTAGATTTGATATTTATTTGTAAATTAAATTATTTTATAAAGAATTTCTATTTGTTTATTAAATATTATTTTTATAAATAATTTCAAAAAAAAAAGAAATTAAAAAGGCAATTCTGAGTAGATGCCTTTTAAAGTCCATGAGGTAGTATCCCAATTATTTATTACTCCAAATGTGTTTCTAGAGCTTATTGCATCTGCATTATACCAATTACCGTTCACGTAGAGCTGAGCCCATACATGTCCGTATAATGTACCGCTAGTGAATTTACAAACTCCGCTCACGTACCTCGCAGGGATTCCAACCGCCCTTGACAGAGCCACCAAAAGGTGGGTTGTGTCACAACAGTTAGCTGTCTTGGCTGTCAATGTTCCCAGCGCACCGCTCTTAGTATTGTAGTAGAAAGAATAACCGATGTTATCCCTAACCCAATTGAACAGATTGGTCCCCTTTTGGTATGTTGAGCTTGATCCCTGTGTAATTGATGACGCTAGTGCTTTTATCGTTGGATCAGCAGACTGACAATTATTTGTTGGCTGCAAGTATATTTGCAGCGCTGCTGGTATTGGTGTAGTAGGGGTATTTGAAGTTTTTTGCCATGATTTCATTGCTGCATAACTTGGCAGGACATTTTTGGTGCCATAGTAATTCATTATTCTTGAATACATGTACACAAGTGATTCGTACTGAATTTTTCCTAGAGAACTTGAAGAGTAGTTGGGAGCATTTCCACCTGCATTTATGAAGGATAATATTCTCCCAGCCATTACAAGATACTCTGTTTTGTATATGTTTCCATTTTTCAGGTTTTGTATTGGATTTGACGGACACCCGACACTTTTCAGTGATACTGATGACGTTGATCCACTTTTAACCTTTAATAATCCTGCAGTTACGAGTTTCAAGAACTGTGGCATTGTAACCTGTCTTGTACCCACCTGCACATAATTTGGTAGTTTTTGATTAGATTCTATGTATGCTTTTACCCTTGAAGCTGCAATTTTTATATTGTACAAAGTATAACTTTGGACTGAAGTTTGAGCTCCTGGAACTTTATTATTATTAACATCTCCTGCTGCCTCTGTTACGCTCTGAATATTTTCTGAACTTTTACCGCTGTTATTCAAGTTATTACTGTTATCATCTGTTTTTACTGTAGTAGTTGTTGTTTGCTGGTTTTCATCTGTATTATTAACTGCTTGAACTTCATTAAAAGTTCTTACAGTTGTGTTCTGAATATTCGTTGCATTATCGACGCCTTGTTGGACGTCTCCTGTACTTTCGCTGACAATATTGGTGTTTGCGATTATATCTGAGTTTTGCTGGTTTGGTGTGGTGGCATATATATTATTCGTACTAAGCAATGCCATGCAAAATATCAGTAGCATTGCGAGCAACAAATGTCGCTTCACTATACTGCCTCCCTATGTTTTCAGCAATGTCAAATGAACACCATTAGGTGCTGACAATTAATAACAATAGTCTTCAGAACATATAAATCTTTTGATATGAGTTAGCAGAAAAAAGGATTATATCGCTCTTTATTTGATTTAACGGCCATAAAATCTGTATTTAACATACAATCTATGATGTGAAAATCAATGATTATCCAATACAGCCCCGATATTAATCTTCAGAATTGGGAGGACTGAAATTAAATCTCATAATCATGTACCCGATTTATTTTCTACTTATTACATTGAGATAATGTATAAATGAACCACATTGAAATTATGATTAAAATTATTTGTTGATTTTTACCAACAACTTATTATTTGATCAAATGGAAATATTTGACCATGGAATATATTATGGAAATAGATAAGGTAAAAAAGGCAGTTAGTATTCTGGAAAATTCTTCAGAGTTTGCTGCACTTATCCCCGAAGTTCGAAGTAATTTAGTAATGGCAGTTGAAGGTGCTGAGAGAATTGAACAGGTTATTGGAATTCCTGGGAGAATAACCATTGTTAATGGCAAGCCCAGAAGTGTAATGGAACCGGATTTTATGAGTTCATCCCATATGGCAAGACTGGTGCTTAGTGTGATGAAACATGACCCAACAAAAAAAAGCGCTCTCAACATGAAATACGATCCTATAATACTGGAAATATGCAAAAAACTGGGTTTAAAGGTCTCTTCATACAACAGAGCCCAGGAACCGGAGGATGTAAAGAATGTTGAAGGCAGTACAATTCAATGGGGCGTTGAAACAGCAATAGAAAATGCGGGAACAATTCCTGATGTTATATATCATAAAGGTGCCTGGGGCAAGGAACCCATGATATGCCTGATAGGATCCGATGCTGTAAAAGTTGCAGAAATGGGTATTTGTATTGCAAGACTGTTTGATATTCGGAAAAATGAAAAGGTCAAACACTCAAATATGCAAACCACTGTATAAATTCATGATGTTATTTTTGAACCATCATGGGATTATTGAGGAACAAAAATAGTTTGTTCCTTGTATATTTTTGTGCAATCGCTGATGGTAATCCAGATATAGAAGAAAGAATCTTATACAATGATAAAGTAAATATGGATTGATGAATATATATCCTAAGACACCAGAGGCAATCTAGAAGTTAAATGTTAAATATTACACAAATTCAATGAAATATGTTCAGATGAATTAAAAATTGTTCAGCATGGTTTCCGGTGATTGAAGAAAATATTTACAAATCTAAATTTGCTGAAAAAGCTAGATATTTTGAGGGATGATTATGAAGTATGATATGTACAACGAAGTTTTAGAACAGCCCAGATCACTGGAAAAAACTTTGAAAGAAGAAAAATCTCATATGAAGGAAATAGCTAAGAAATTAAAGGGAATGGACAAAATATACTTGGTCGGATGTGGAAGTTCACTTTCAACTTGTTACTCTTCAAGAGATGCCATTGGATTTTTATCTGATATAAATATTGAAGTACATACAGGATACGAATTTGTCTACCATAAGAACCTTCAAAAGCCAAATTCAGCATTGATAGTAACATCACAGTCCGGTGAAACAGCAGATACCGTGGCAGCACTTCGAAAAGCTCGTGAAAATGGTATTTATACCGTTTCTATAACCAATGAACCTGAAAGCCGTATGATGAAAGAATCAGATGATTCAGTTTTGACCCGTTGTGGTAGGGAAACTGCTATACTTGGTACCAAAACCTATATGACCCAACTTTTATGCTTATACGAGATTTTGTTTACAATGGAAGGATCGGATGAAAGTAAAAAGATTTTAAATGATCTTAAAAGAATTCCGTCAATTACCGCGGAATTGATTAAAACTACAGAGGAAGAAAATAGAGTTCTTGCTGAAAATTTTAAAGATGATGATATATTTTATTGTATGGGAAGCGGACCGAACTTTGGTTTGGCATACAAGATTGCAATGACCATGTTAATGGAGGGAGCATTGAAACATGCTTGCCCCCTTTATTCTGGAGAGTTTAGGCATGGTTTAATTGAAAGGGCAGAGAAGGATGTTCCAATTATTTTTCTAGAAGCAGGATTCCCTGGTGACGAACCCACCAATAAATCAATTGAATTCGCAGAGAACATCGGAGCAAAAACAATCAAATTCCTTATGGAAGATTATTCTAATATTCATCCACTATTATCTCCATTTATACTTATTGTACCTATTGAATGGTTTATTTATTACCTTTCTCACTACAGCGGGGAAGATCCAGGCAGCACAAGACACATTGGGAAGGTTAGGTATTAATTTTTTTTTAACGATTCTTAGCAATATTCTAAAAAAGGATTTATAGAAAACTGTACTTAAAAAAAGTGATTTAATAAAATTTTTTTTTATTAATAATCTTTTTATTCTATTTCAATTTATGATAATCAATCAACTTTAACTTCAAAGCTATTATTATTCTCCAATTTTGGGAGTACGATTTTCAATACTCCATTTTCAAATTCAGCAGATGATTCATTGAGTTTTATTTTCGAAGGTAGTGATATGATTCTGTTTACTTCTCCATACTGTCTTTCTTTTCTAACGTAATTTGTGCCCTCAGATTCTATATTGAATTGAGCAGTGATCTCAAGGGTATCTTCTGTTAAATCTATTTTCATGTTATCCCTTATAACGCCTGGAAGATCTGCTATAACTATTATATCATCACTATTTTCTACAACGTCCATAGTAGGTTTTTTAGTAATATTTGAGGTGTATTCGTTTACAGTACCCTCAATATCTTTCTGTGTATCCTTTATTGTATCAACTATATCGTTAAAAATCTCTTCAGCTATGCTTCTTCTTTTCATTGTCAAATTCCTCCATTTTAGCAATTATTTCAGAAACTCCTGTACATTCAGATGCTGAAAGCATTAGGGGATTGTCCACCTGTTTAAGGTACTTATCAACATGGCCAAGATTCTCCACCAGGTCCATTTTGTTAAAAATGCATTGAATTGGAGTCTTAAAAATGTGTTGTATCTCATGATAAAGATTTAATTGACTTTCTAAAGGATATCCTGATGTTTCTGAAGCATCGAATATATATAAAACCATGTCAGCTAGATGTTCTAATGCAACCATTGCATTTAACTCGATCTCGTTCATATCCTGAACCGGTCTGTCTAGAAGGCCAGGGGTGTCAATGAACTGGAAATGAGTCCATTTGTGTTCTAAATGACCTATTTGGATTCCTGTAGTTGTAAATGGATAATCAGCTACTTTGGGCTCTGCTGTAGTTAACTGACGAAGAATAGTCGATTTTCCTACGTTGGGAAATCCTGCTATTACCGCTGTTGTTGCCTTGAAGTCTATGGTTGGCATGTTCCTCAACTTCTGTTTTGCGAAGTCCAAAAAGTTCAATTCATCCTCTATCCTGTAAACGACCGATGATAACCTTCCAAATGCCTCTTTTCTTACTTTTGCAGCGTCTGCTGGGCTAGATCTTCGAATTTTGAAGACGTACTGATTTTCAAATTTTGCTATGAGGTCTACAGCCCATTTAAGTGCCCCTAGAGATTTCTTAAACCTGTCTACACCTACAACCACATCTATGTAGTCTTGATAGAACATATTCAAGGTTGAGATTTTCGGTACCTTTTCAAGTATGCTGTTAAAGGTTTCCTGAGTTACTTGGCAGGCTGTTTTAATTCTAGCCTCTTCTGTTTGCTTTGATTTTTGATATCGAGGAATTTTAGAACTCCTAACTTTGTTAGCTGCTTTCTTAGCCCTACTGAAGCTTTTATCGAGAACCTCTTCTGGTGTGGGGATGGTTGGTATAAACATTTGATCACTTTTTTTATAAATTTAATTGTTATCCTTTTTTAATTAATTTAGTCTTAATAAGATGATAAACTGGATTATAACGAGTTTTAATGAATTTAAATTTCACATGGAGTTAGTGAATGCATAATTAGAAACTCTGATAATGCATTAAAGTTAGTATGTTCTCTGATATTTAACCTTCCCCTTAATCATAAAAATAATTATTTCAAAAACAGTTTAGAAAATGCTATTCTATTTTAAATTCATTCCCCGAATATCTGAGATGCGAATTTATATATCTTAACATCATTACTGTGCCAGCAGTCGGAAGCTAATCCTGCCTTCATGCAAGTGTTTGAGAGAAATTCTTCACCATTCCAACCCCACTCTGTAGCAACTTGAGGTAATAATAATCCCCTGTATGGTCCGCTCTCCACTATNNTCCAATTCAGCAGGAGTTAAAGGATTAAATCGGGGATCCCTTGTAGCAGCAGATATTGCTGCATCTATAACTGCGTTTAATAAAGGCATAACAGGTTCAGGGTATCCTATACATCCTCTAAGCTCATTTCTAAGGTTTAAAGTAACAAAAACTCCCATATTCTCCTTAAATTTGGGATCAATATCTTCAGGAACTTTAATAACTTTCCTATCAACTAAATATGTTACTATAGCCTTTCTTGCTAGTTCAACCAAAAATTTACCATCTTCTTCAGATAACATTTTCAATTCTCCAATATTTATTTAAAATTAATTAAAAGGTTGATTATGTTCCTCCCACAGTTGCACGGGATACTCTGACATGGGGACCACCATCCCCAACAGGTGCTGTTTGACCTGATTTTCCACAGAATCCAACACCCATTTTAAAGTCAGATCCAAGTGCTTCTACATTGTTAAGTATTTCCATAATACTACCGGAAAGAGAAACATCTCGGAGAGGGTCTTTAATTTCACCGTTCTTAATTATAAATGATTCAGCTGCATTGAATTGAAATATTCCCTTACCTGTGTCAACCTGTCCTCCCCGTGAGCCCTTAAGGTATATCCCGTCTTTCATTCCTTCCAATAATTCTTCAAATGATTGATCGCCAGGTTTTAGATATGTATTGCTCATCCGGACAATAGGCTGTTCCCCAACTGATGACCTTGCATTTCCAGATGAATCGATACCAAGCTTAGATGCTGTTTCTCTGGAACTTAAAACGGAAGATAGAACTCCTTCATTTACAAGGATGTTTTCATGTGTTTTAACACCTTCCGCATCGTATGGATAGTAGCCAAATGCGTCCATACTCGCATCATCAACTATTGTAACAAGATTTGAGCCTATCTGAGTTCCCATTTTACCCTTTAAAATTGAATCATTCTGAAGTATCAAATCTGCTTCTGATGCATGTCCTAGAGCCTCATGGATGAATACTCCTGTCAAATCAGGGTCAAGTACAACTGGAAAACTTCCAGACGGCGGTGATGTGGCATTAAGCAGCCTTATTGCTTTTGATGCTGCATTTCTACCAAATCCTTCAATATCATGATTTTTTATGACCTCAAAACCTCTTGACCCACCAATACTCTTGTGTCCAAATTGGATGTTTCCCTCAGATGCTGCTACGGCATTTAAAAACATTGCCACTCTTGATTCCTCAACAGTAAGGGAAGAACCTTCAGAATTTAAGTAGAGAGTAGTTCCTTCACCATCAACATAATTAACTGTGGTGCTTACAATTTTTTCTATCTTGGCTGATGCCTCTGCATCGTGCATAACTTCCTTTTTTTCATCCAGCGATACCGTGGATGGTAGTAATTTGGCCTTAAATTTTACATTGTCCTTAGAAATTTCTGTTTTCGAAAGATCCACATCACTTTTAAGTGATTTTGCAAGTTTAAGAGCGGATTCAGCCATATCATCAAGCCGTGATATCTGGGTTGTGTAAGCAAATCCCCATGATCCATTTTTCAGTACCCGAACTGATCCACCAAAATCTGTCCCCGAACGGATCTCCTGGATCTTACCATCTTTCATCACTATTATATTGTTAATGCTTTCATTAATCCTGATATCAACATAGTCTGCCCTGTTATCAATGGAATTAATCGTTTTTATGAATAAATCTGGATCCAATTTATTTTCTGTTAAAGACGGCATATTTAGAACTCCTTTTTTTTATTAATAATCGATGTATAACAGCAAATTTTATGAAAAATCAATTTTCTTTTTAATTAATATTAGGTATACAAAAAGAAATATTTTCCCTTTATTCAATAATGGGATACTAAAAATATTTTTATGAAATTTATTATCTCAATAGGGACTAATTTTTTTTTGGTTTTGTTTTCTTGAATATGTTTCTGATATATAATAGGACCTATATAAGTTTGAAATAGTCATTTAAGCTATTTTTTACTTCATTGATTTATTACATTAGGAAATTATTATTATTACATAGGAAAACTAGTTAAATATAAAGTTTATAAATAGATTGTCCGAAATATAGAACACCGGAGGTGAAAAAGTGCAAGCTAAATTCGACCTACAACACTTCTGTTGTGGCCCTAAGGGTTGTGAAATAGAAATTGTTTATGGTGAAATGATGGATGCAGAAGATTAATTTAAATTTAATATTCATATTTACAACTTTATTTTTTTCTAAAATTATTTTTATAATTAATATTTGACCATGATGGTACGGATGTGACAGTAATGAAGACCATTGAAGAGATAAATCAAAGGATTAAAGATGGAGATGCAGTTGTTGTGACAGCTGCAGAAATGACCCAAATTGTTAAGGAAGATGGTGCAGACAAAGCAGCAGAAGATATTGATGTGGTAACAACTGGAACATTTGGGGCCATGTGTTCTTCAGGAGCCTTTTTAAACTTTGGTCATACCGATCCTCCAATAAAAATGACCAGATCGTATTTGAATGGGGTTGAAGCTTATTCAGGACTTGCCGCTGTTGATTCTTACATCGGTGCAACTCAGCCAAGCAAAAATCCTGAGATTGGAATTGATTATGGTGGAGCACACGTAATTGAGGATCTTATTAACGGAAGGGATATAGAACTCGTTGCCAGTTCCTATGGAACTGATTGTTATCCTCTTACAGACCTCAGAACTCATGTAAATATTGATAATCTTAACGAAGCCATTATGGTAAATCCACGTAATTGCTATCAGAACTATGCTGCAGCAGTTAACTCCACAGATGAAACAATTTATACCTACATGGGGACTTTACTTCCAAACATGGGTAATGTTAGTTTTTCAAGTGCCGGCGGATTGAGTCCTCTTTTAAACGACCCCTACTTCCAGACCATAGGTATGGGAACCAAAATATTCCTCTGTGGAGCTGAGGGTTATGTTATTGGAGAAGGTACTCAGCATAACACTGAGGTTCAACGTAAAAATGGAGTTCCAGTGAATGGAGCTGGTACACTTATGCTCAAGGGAGATATGAAGCAGATGGACCACGAGTTCGTTAGGGGCGCCACCATGCCCCAATACGGGTCAACACTTTACGTGGGAGCGGGAATACCGATACCTATTTTAAACAGTGATATTGCTAGCAAAACAGCTATAAGTGATGAAGATATTGTNNGTTGAAATAGAATCTTCACCATTATCCTCTTACAAAAAAGCCTTAGAAATCGCTGAAGAACTTAAATTGTGGATAGATAGAGGTAATTTCTTCCTTACAAATCCTGTAAAACTACTTACATCACAAGGTTCTAACCCTGGGCCACTGGAAATAAGAAGACAAACCATTCTTGTAAATGAGATCAAAAGTAAAGCATTGATAATAGCCAGTCCCAATGATGATATAAGGGATGTTGCAAAGAGGATGGTTCAAAACAACGTAAATCATTTACCGGTTGTAGATACTGATCAAAAATTATTGGGAATTGTCACTTCATGGGACATTGCTAATGCAGTTGCAAAGGGAAAAAACATGTTAAAAGATGTAATGACAAAAAAAGTTGTAATAGCCCGGGAAGATGAACCTGTAGATGTAATTGCTAGGCGTATTGATAAACATGAAATATCAGGAATGCCCATAATCGACAAGAATAATCATGTCATGGGTATGATAACTGCAGAAGATATTTCAAGGCTTATGTGTGCAAGAAATCGTGAGGAAGGTGTTTAAAATGAAGGCTTGGCTTAAATTTTCCCCAAAAATGGTGAACCAAGCTGTGATCACCGATCTGATTAAGAACTTTGATTTGAGTTTCAACATACTCAGGGCAGATATAAACCCTAAGGGTGGTAAGATGCTCATAGAGATAAACGGTTCCGAGGCAGAAAAGGGTATCACATATATTGAAAAAGCAGGAATAGAGGTAAGCCCTGTAAAAAGGGTTGTGAAAAAGGATAAAGAACTTTGTATAGACTGTGGTGCTTGCGTTTCACTCTGTCCTGTCAAAGCAATATCAGTTGATGAAGACTGGACAGTAGATGTAGACGATGAAGAGTGTATTGGATGTAAATTATGCACCTATTCCTGCCCAACCAAGGCCATTAAGGTTGTAGAATAAATAGAATAAATTTTAATAATTCTAGGGCATTCTATTTTATTAACATTCTATTTTTTTTTAATTTTATTGAATAAAATTTTAAATTAGTTCGTAAATTTATGATTATTGAATGATCTTAACTTACCGGGATATCAAACGGGATAAACGACTCTTTTCCTCAAAAACAGCTTTTTCAGGACACATTTCCATGCAACAGAGACAGTTTATACACTCCCCATATTCAAACTCTGGAGTTGGTGTATTTTCAATTAAGGCATCTACTGGGCAACTTTTAACACATGTTTTACAGTTAGTGCAGACTTTTGAGTCAATTGCTGGTCTTGACCAGAATAATTTCATTATACCCCTTGCAATTGATGGTGGTATCATGTCGAGAGAACTTGAAATATTGGGTGGCCATTTAAAATTGTGAATTATTGGAGCTTCTCCTAAGATTTCAATTTTGTCTATATCGCCTTCTCCAAGTTCTTGTTCCACTGCAATTCTGTTAGTAGGTACTTTCATTGGATCTTTTCCAAGCATGTCACACAATAAAACATCTACTGCTACTCCATCAGTTGATGCAAGTATCATGCCCAGTTCTTTAGGATTTCCAGCTGAAGGACCTGTTCCATCCATTCCTATTATTCCATCAACTATGTTTAACTGTGGTTTGGATAATGCGTATATATCTACCACGTACTCTGCAAATTTTGAGGGATTAGGTGCTTTTTTATGGTACTCAGTTTTAATAAGTCCTGGTACGACACCATACATGTTCTTAACCGCACATGTAAATATTGTGAGACCATGGGTTTTGATCTTGGGAAGATTGATGATTACATCAGAGTCTAATACCTTTTTTGAAATTCTGTAGTCGATATTGTTCCTGGTCATTTTATTGGAACCTGTTTTTTCAAAGTTCACTA
Source organism: Methanobacterium sp. (assembly GCA_003162115.1). Classification (GTDB taxonomy): domain Archaea; phylum Methanobacteriota; class Methanobacteria; order Methanobacteriales; family Methanobacteriaceae; genus Methanobacterium_B. Next base: position 2,007 of record PMMV01000065.1, on the reverse strand, counting down.
GATTGGCACCTGTTCTTTTAGAAACATCAGAAAACCCTGTTATATCCCAGAAACTTTCCATACCCCTCGCTGGGCCGCCTGGACTGTCACCAATCATGGGGATTGCTCCCGCATCTTTGACTATATTTACCACAGCTTCTACAACCGCAGGATGGGTTGTTATTGCTTCATCTGGTGATTTGCCCTGGAGCATGTTGGGTTTGATCATTACTTTATCGCCTGGTTTTATAATTGACGATATACCACCTATTGTATCCAAACATTTCAGCACTGCTGTTTGAACTTCTTCAAGTTGGTATGATGAACATTTTGATATTGATACAGGAATTTTTTCCATTTAAACCCTCAGTTTAATTTTTTTTATTAACATATCTAAAATTAAAAAATCTAGAATATTGGATAGATAATATATTAAAATTCATTTAATTTTGTTTTAATCCTCAAATTCTTTTAAAATTCTCTTCCTGGCCCCTCCTATCGTTAGGGGATATGGTTTATCAAATGGGAGTTTGTCTTCCTTTTCAAGTATCTCCATTAGATGTGCTATTCTTGGAAGTCTTAAATTTGCTCCTCGTATGGTTTTTACATCTTCAAATACTTCAGAAGCTGTTCCTTCTTTTATTATTTTGCCCTCACTTATGATGTAAACTTTTGAAGCATAAATTGGAACAAGATCCACATCATGCGTGGATATAACTATAGTTATTCCTTCTTTATTGAGCTTGTAAAGAAGTCTAAGTATTTGGGAAGCTCCTTTGGGGTCTAAACCACTGGTTGGTTCATCAAGTACCATTATTTTGGGTTTCATTGCAAGTATCCCAGCTATGGCTACACGTTTCTTCTGACCTCCGCTGAGGTGGTGTGGTGGCTTTTTCTCAAATCCATCCATTCCAACACGGATAAGTGCCTCTTTGACCCTATCTTCAACTTCTTCCTTGGAGAGCCCCATATTCATGGGTCCGAAAGCAACATCTTCAAGCACAGTAGGTGCAAAGAGTTGATCATCAGGGTTCTGGAATACTATCCCTACCTTTTGTCTAATCCTCATCAAATCCTTTTTGTTATAGTTAACTGGCTCTCCATCTATGACAATAGTGCCAATTGAAGGTCTAAGTATCCCGTTGAAGTGTAAAAAAAGCGTTGATTTTCCAGCTCCGTTGGGCCCTAAAAGTGCAACTATTTTACCTTCTTCCACGTTAAAATTAACCTTTTCAAGGGCTTTGGTTCCGTCAGGATATTCGTATGTGATGTCCTTTGTTTCAATAACTTTCATTCAATTTCCTCATGAGAATTATATATGATAATTTGTGATTATACCATATATCTAATAATGTTAAATTCAATGTTAATAGTTTCTAATTAAGTTAACACACTTAAATGGAAGGAGTATTACTGTTTTTTTGGACCTATACGATTTTGAGCCATTAATGCATTTCATTGACTCATCATAACATCTTGATTCCATTAATATATAAAATATTCTCTCATTCCAAATTGTAATATTCAATAACAGGAGTTTGAAACTTTCCTAAAGAACTTTAATCAGACATTTAGTATTCAGAATTAACATTAAGGTTAATCCAAGATGAACATTTTGGCCCTAATTATATAGTAATATTAAATATTGCAATTAATTGAGATTATCTTGTTTTAATGTTTTTAAAAGGGGCTCTTTAAAGTTCTTTGTATGAATTACGTTACTGTTATCAACTTTATATATATTTCCATTTTGGTTGAGAAAAAATAAAATAAAATTGAATTCAAAATTTTTAGTCGAGTAAAATATCTATTTTAAAGTCTTCAGTAGAATATTTTCTATTAAATGCATATAATTACATTAATATCATGGTTAAAAATATTAATTAATTGTTATTTTTTTGACCATGTTAAAAATTTTTTAGTAAAATTAATGCAAATTAATTAGTTGGAGGTATAAAATGGTAAAATCTTTAACATCAGATACAGATGTCGATCTTTACAGGACAATATTCAAAAGAAAGTCAATTA
>PMMV01000132.1 GCA_003162115.1 Methanobacterium sp. | reverse complement strand
ATTAAACAGGTTCCAACAGATTTTATTGAAAAACAGATAGAAACAGTACTAGAAGATATACCTATTAAATTCGCTAAAACAGGAATGTTGTACTCATCCGAGATTGTTAAGCTTGTATCAGAAAAGGTTGTTGAACATGATCTCAATTTGGTTGTTGATCCTGTTATGATTGCAGGCTGTGGTACAATGCTTTCAGTTGATGGTTACGTTGAATCATTAAAAGAGTATCTGCTACCTAATGCAGTTTTAGCGACACCAAACACTAAAGAAGCTGAAATACTTTCAGGTGTGAAAATTAATTGTGTAGAAGAAGCCGTTGAAGCAGCAATTGAAATAGGAAAGATATGTAATGTTGTTGTTACCGGAGGACATCTCAATGGGAAAAACGTAGTTTTCAATGGTTCTATTAAAATTATTGAAGGGGAAATTGTTGAGAGTAAAAACACACATGGAACAGGTTGTTCCTACTCAGCAGCTGTAACAGCAGGACTTGCACGGGGCTATAAATTATTACAGTCAATTGAAATGTCTGGAAAATTTGTTAAAGAAAGTGTTATTAATGGTGAATGGGGCACACTAAATCAGTTCCATAACTTCAAATCCATTTAAGCTTACACTATAATTAAATAAATGATCAATTATTGTCATTAGTTGAGGTGGTAAAGTGGTTTCTAATGAAGAAATAAAACGAATGCTTGAAGCTAAGAGAATAGGAATTAACATTGAAAATAAGAAGATTAAATCTGAAAATTTCAAAGTATGTCCCCACTGTAAAACTAAAAATCCAGGAAAAGCACTCTTCTGTGTAAATTGTGGAAAGAAGCTGGAAAAAAATTTAATGATAAAATGTCCATCATGTAATACAGAAAATATAGAGAAAGCCAAATTCTGTGTTAAGTGTGGGGAACCATTAAATCAAGCAAACTCTAAAAATTTACCGGAAAAAACCATTGATATTCCAGAATCATTTGGTAATGATCAAAATAATGATATAGAATTTGTAAATTCTATAAACGATTCTGAATCATCCGAAAAAACTAAAGTAAATGTATCAAAAAATTCAAACACAAGATTTCCATCAGAAGTCCCGGAACATGACATCATAGGTAAAACAGGTTCAAAAAAAATCTGCCCATCCTGCAATGGTAAAAACCTTAAAAATGCTAAGTACTGTGTTGTCTGTGGAAAAAATTTTGATGAAACAGAAAATGAAGATATATCATCCCATAACTTATCAGAAGATACCATTGAATCAGGAAAAACTGTTACAACCAAAAAAATTTCCACACCCGAAATAAATGTTTCAAACAATATATTGGAGCTTGAAAATGAAGGTGAAAACAAAGAATCGGATAAAAAAGATGAAACTTCTGACAATGAAACTGAAAATAGAACAAAAAACATTGACCCAGTTGAAAAAATAAAGAAAGCTAAAGAACTCCTCGATATTGGTGCTATAACTTCTGAAGAATTTGAAAATATAAAAAAGAAATACCTTGAATTGATATAATTAAATCAAAAATTGGAAAAAAAAGTATTATAAACCGTATACTTCCTCTGAAGAAAGTACAGTAACTCCACCTTTCTCCAGAGCATTTATACCAGCATCTATATCTTCTGTACGGATTATTACAATAGCATTCTCGCCTTTTTTTTCAACAAATGCATATAAATATTCTACATTAATATCCAACTTATTCAATGCTTCAAGCACGCTGTCAAGTCCTCCAGGTTCGTCTGAAATACTAACCGCAATCACATCGTTGACCTTTACAACGAAGTTGGCCTCTTCAAGAATATGCTTGGCCAGTTCAGGTTCAGGAACAATTATCCTTAGAATCCCGAATTCAGATGTATCAGCAATTGAAAGAGCCCTGATATTGATTTTAGCAACTGAAAGTATGTTTAATGCCTTCCATAACCGGCCTTTTCGATTTTCAAGAAATACAGATATTTGTTTTAACTTCATTTTATCCCTCAAATTTTCGATAATCCTGTATTAATGACTTAAAATTCTACAGATTGTTTAAATCCCCTATTTAAAGATTTCTTTTATCAATAACCCTGACAGCCTTTCCTTCACTTCTAGGAAGGCTTTTAGGTTCAACAAGGGATATATTTACACGCAAACCAATTTCATTATGTATTTTGTTTTCAATATTCTTTTTTATTTCTTCTACGTGTTTAACTTCGTCTGAAAAGAGTGCAGGGGATGTTTCAACCATTACTTCTATCTCATCTAGGTGATGTGGTCGTGTAACTATAATCTGGTACTGTGGTTCCAATCCATCTATTTTAAGAAGTGCCTTTTCAATCTGGGATGGGAATACAATAACTCCCCTAATTTTGAGCATATCGTCACTTCTACCTGTTATACGATCCATCTTAACCTGAGTTCTACCACATTCGCATATATCCCTATTAAGGGCGGTTATATCTCTTGTACGGAATCTTATTACCGGCATTCCTTCTCTTGTCAGGGTTGTTAGTACCAGTTCTCCATTTTCACCATCTGGTACCTGTTTCATTGTTAGTGGATCGATTATTTCAGGATAGAAATGGTCTTCAAAGATGTGGAGTCCTTTCTTAATGGGACACTCCATTGCTACTCCTGGACCTATAATTTCTGTTAAACCGTAAATGTTCTGGGCAGAGATGTTAAGTCTCTTTTCAAGCTCCTGCCTCATTTCCTCCGTCCACATTTCTGCTCCAAAACATCCTGCCTTGAGTTTCAGTTTTTCTGTATCAATGCCCTCATTTTCAGCTACCTCTGCCAAATACAATCCATAAGACGGTGTGCATGTTAATACGGTTGTTTCAAAGTCCTGCATGATCTCAAGTTGTCTCATGGTGTTCCCAGCAGATATAGGTATCACCGTAGCCCCTATTTTCTGACCACCGTAATGAACTCCCATTCCTCCAGTAAAAAGGCCATAACCATAACTATTCTGTATTTTATCACTTTTATGAACCCCTGTCATTGTAAGAGCCCTTGCCATGACCTCGCCCCAAATATCTAAGTCTTCTTCTGTGTAACCTGAAACTGTAGGTTTACCAGTTGTACCAGATGTTGTGTGGACCTCAACTATCTCATCTATTGGAACAGCAAACATTCCAAATGGATAAGCATCCCTCAGATCAGTTTTACTTGTGAATGGAAGTTTTTCTATGTCATCCAGTGTTTCAATATCTTCCGGTCCAATATTCAAATCATTAAAACGCTTTTTATAATATGGAACATACTCATAGGCTCGTTTTACAACTGCCTGTAATCTTTGAAGCTGCAGTTCACCCATATCCTCTGCAGACATACATTCTGCCTCTCTATTCCAGATCATTGTATCCTCCAGGATACAATGATCTGGAATAGAGAGGCAGA
>PMMV01000100.1:3741-9492 GCA_003162115.1 Methanobacterium sp. | reverse complement strand
CAGGACCTTGATCATTTTGGAGGTCTTCCTGAAGTTTTAGAATCATCAAGACACAAGATCGAGGTAATGGCCCATGAAGATGATAAACCGTACATCCAGGGTGAAAAACATCTGGTGAGGTTGAACTCGAATTTCCTGAACTCGATGCCTAAAGATAGACAAAAAATGGTCAAACAGATGTTTGAAAACTTCGAACCTGTAGATGTGGACACTACACTTACAGATAACCAGGAGTTACCGTTCTGTGGCGGCATTACAGTTATCCACACACCAGGACACACACCAGGACATCTCAGTCTTTACCATCAGAAGAGTAAAACCCTCATAGTTGGCGATGCAATGAACATCATGGATGGAAAGTTAATGGGACCCAGAAAAGAGATTTTAGAAGAGGGAGATTATGAAATTGCAATGGATTCCCTTAAAAAACTTCTGAAATTTGATGTGAAAAATATTGTGACCTATCACGGCGGTTTATATACCAATAAACCACATGAAAGCATTGAAAACCTGATAAAATAATATTTACTTTTTTTATTTATTGATAAGATAATTATATTATTTTTTTTAGTACGTAAATGGAAATAATTAACATCCAAAGAAGTACTGCCTTAGAAATGGCTCCACTCATTCGTCATGAATCATATTTTTCTGCACTAATATATTTTCCTCTATATTTTATTCATATCGTAAGATTCCTTTTTTTTACATTGATTATGATTAATAATAAATTTATTTGGTTTAATTAAATTAGCAAATATTATTTTATGCCATCAGATTCGCTTAACTCCTCTTCATTATCATGTTTCGCAGTGAGTACACTATTTTTCCTACCATAGAAGTAGTAAATAAATAAACCTATAACCAGCCAAACTAAGAATCGTAGTTGAGTTACCATTGGTAATTCAATTACCAAACCTAGACTAGATATAATACCCAGAATAGGAACCCAGGGTAAGAATGGTGTTCGGAAAGGTCTTTCTATATCTGGTCTGGTTCTTCTTAAAATTAATACCGATGCTGATACTATTATAAACGCTGCGAGGGTGCCTATGTTTACTAATTCAGCTATGTCTGTTATTGGGAGAAATGCTGCTAAACCTGCTGCTACAACTCCTACAAGGATGATGCCATTAATTGGTGTTTTAAATATTTTATGAAGTTTAGCGAAGAAAGATGGTAATAAACCATCCCTTGCCATCGCATAGAATACTCTGCTCTGTCCGAAGAAACCCACCAATATTACACTCGTAAGCCCTGCTAATGCACCTATTGATATTATTATATCAGCCCAGTGAACACCAACAGCATTGATAGCAAATGCAACTGGTGCTGCGCCTCCTAATAAGTAATAAGGAACCATACCATTTAAAACCGCAGTGACTATAATGTAGAGTACGCTGGCGATGACTAGGGATCCTATAATAGCAATGGGGAAAGTTCTCTGTGGATTTTTAACCTCCTCAGCTGCGGTGGTAATGGCGTCAAAACCTATATATGCAAAGAATATGATAGCTGCTCCTTTAAATATGCCTATATATCCAAAGGGAAGAAAAGGATGATAATTTGCAGGATTGATATAATTTACTCCTATAGCTATGAATAACAATACAACAAAGAGTTTAAGCATGACAATAAATGAATTGACCTGTGATGTAAATTTTGTACCACGAATTAGAAGTACAGTTATAATACCTATGATAATAATTGCAGGAAGATTAATAAATCCACCTGCAACACCAGGAGGATTTAAAAGTTGAGGAGGTAAATTAATTCCTAACGTTGTTATGATACTGACCATATAGCCCGACCAGCCAACTGCCAGAGCTGTTACAATAAGGGTGTACTCCAGCACAAGGTCCCAACCTATGATCCAAGCAAATAATTCTCCTAATGTAACATAACTGTAGGTATAAGCACTCCCTGCAACTGGTACCATAGATGCAAATTCAGCATAACATAATGCAGTAAAAAAACACGCAATTCCGGCGAATACAAAGGATAAAACTAGTCCAGGACCTGCATAATAAGCTGAGGCAACACCAGTAAGTATAAATATACCTGCACCAATAATAGCACCTAAACCCATTAATAAGAGTGCAGGGGTTCCTAAAACTTTTTTTAAACCTTTTTCACTCTTACTTATTTCTAATAAGTGGTTTATAGGTTTTTTCCAAAAGATCCGTCTGGTCATAAATATATCTCTTCCAAATCTTTGTAATTTGGAATGCCAAGATTTACAGAATTACAGTTCATCCTTAGTCCGTCCCCCATGATCTTTAGGCTTCATTTTACATCAACCTCCTCTGGGGAGACTGGATATAAAATAATTTAAAATAAATTTATGTTTAAAATATGTGGATTGATTCTGTTAAACTACTAAAAATTACCTCTAATCCAAATAAATTTCTTAAAATTAATAATCCCCCATCAACAGAAAGTGTCTTATCTAATTTGTTCTGCTCTTCCAAGTAGTCTATTAACATTTTAGAATATTTTTTTGGAATTACCAGAATTTGTGGTTCTGATGGTGCTTCCATTAATTTAACTACTTCACCCAAAATTGAAGGTTCATCTTCAGGTTTTTCATTAATTCATTTATTTAAGTGGTCATATAAATCCTTGCCATTATAAAAGACTGCTTTATCAAGATTCATTAAAAATCTCCTGTGATTGTTTTGATCATTCCACTTTGATCTTTATATTATGAAATATATTGCTCTTTCCTCTACGAGTTTATTTAAATGGTCCTTATTTATCCTTATAGTTCGTATACTCGACAACTTTCCCTTTTTTGAGGTTTTTTAATGGTTTCATATTCTTTAGCCAATCTTTCTCTTTCAAGTTGTCTTTGCTGTTTTTTTCTGTGATTATATACTTTGTTATGGATTAAAATATTTTCATCTCCTCTTAATCTTTATGTAACTTCTAGAATAAATTTTTGACTTTCACATTTCCAATAATAGAATATGATTTGGATAGAATATCAAGATAATCAAATCTAATTAGGAATAAGCCACAACCTTTATGTTCTGCAGAACTTCTTTAATTGGTTGATGGATACATTTATACATCGAATGGAAGTAACATTACACTAAGAGTTCTCTTGATAAAAGAACCAATAAGTAATCGTTACAGTTAGAATATATGCAGGGGTACCCGAGTGGACTAAGGGGATAGGTTCAGGGCCTATTGGTGTAGGCCTTCGCGGGTTCGAATCCCGTCCCCTGCACTAGTTTAAAATAATATAAATGATTTGAATAAATTTTAGATTATTTTTATTGAATAAATTTAAAAAATATAACTATAAACGCCAGAACAATTAAAATATTGGCTACAAGACGTTCCCAGAACAAATGCCTAAAAAATAGAGAATCTACACTATATACTACGATAAACAAAACCACAATCCAGATTAAATAATTTATCGTTGGTTTTATCATATTATAACACTATATTTTATTATTATATAATTATCAATTGATATATCTATTGTTGTTGAGATCTAAATTCATGGAAAAGAGATTTGAACGATGTAGATCACAATAATATAAGCTCAACAAAGAGAAGAGAGATATTCTTAAGTTTTATGATAATATTTGCTGTTATAACAGTCATACTCAAAGTCTTTAGTGTTATAACTCTCTTATCTAATCATAGTAATCTTATAATACCAAACTGTTTCCCGTTTATTAACCTATTTTCTACTGGTCTTCTAATAATCCTAGTTCATCTGTTGTTAATGTTCTATCTTTTAAAAAACGTTCCCTTAAGCTTGTTATAAAAAAAATTGATATGTGCTAACGAATATAAAAAAATTGATATTGAATTAGTTTATATATACTATTTGATCATTGGATTTCTCATTATTCTCATTAAGATGAACGTGATAAGAGAATAAAGATACATAAATGGGAGTGGATATAATATGAAACAAAAACCGTACCGTATTGATGTTCATCATCATGCTATACCTTCAGAAGTTGTAGAATCATTTAATAAACTTGGAATAACCGAAATGGGGGGGGGGTTCCAATCCCTGTTTTTGATCCAAAACAAACTCTAGCATTCATGGATTTTGCTTCAATTAAAACGGCAGTGGTGTGTCTATCAGATGTTGGTGGTGCATTTACAAATGAAGAAAATGCTATAAATATTACGAGAGAGGCAAATCAATTTTATGCAGTTTTACGCAAGGATTATCCTGGCCGTTTTGGTGCATTTGCCACATTGCCCCTGCCCTATGTTGAAGCATCCATAAATGAATTAAAATATGCACTTGACACACTACAATTAGAAGGAGTCATGATGCTTTCTAATAATAATGGAGTGTATTTGGGAGATCCTTCATTGGATGATGTAATGAAAGAATTAAACAAACGCAAAGCAGTTGTATGTGTACATCCAACTGAAGCTCCAGGAGATAAAGACTTTAAAACCCTTAATTTTCCTGGATTTCTATTAAATTTTGTCTTTGATACAACACGTGCCATCACAAACATGATATTCAATAAAACCGTGCAAAAATACACGAACATAAAATTCATTTTTGCACACATGAGTGGCACAGCCCCATATTTGATGGAGCGTTTATCACTAGGACTTCTTGAGCGCCAAACACAAAGTAAACTACCTATAGAAAAAATTGTCAATAAAGTAAGCAATTTAGTATCACCTACAACCATAGCGGAGAGTACAACTCATGTAAATAAAGTTTTGAGTAGCTTTTATTATGACACTGCATTATCATCTGCGCCTGCAACAATTTCTGCTGTTGGAAAATTGGCAGGATTAGAACATATTGTTTTCGGTAGCGATTATAAATATGCTCCTGAATTCGTAGATAAGATTTCTACACGATTTCTGTTTGATAATAAAGACATTACTAGCGAAGATAGGATGAAAATTGAACGTGATAATGCTTTGAGACTCTTCTCCCATCTAAAATAAAACCGATGAAAATCGATTTGTTTATTTTTTGAATTAATTATTTATATTATTTTTTTCTTTAAGTAAATTTTCTGAGTCTATATTATCATGAATTAACTCTTAAAATTATTCTTATTAAATCCTGAAAACAATGATTATTGCCTATTAAAAAAAAGATCAATCATTTACTCAAATTGCAACTCATAATTTAAATTTTATTTCATAAAAAACAATATCGCACTTAAAATTGCTGATCTCATCTTCAAAATAGCCATATATTCCCTGGTGAACCTGAGGGGGTTAAATATATCTGCATATTGATTTTTTTTACCTTTAATTAGATCGGTGATTACCATGCCTGCTGTTGTTCCATTTGACATACCACAAAAACCAAATCCCGTTGCTACATAGACACCGTCTTTGGACGTACTTCCTATAATGGGGAGACCATCATCGGTTATACTATCTCGGTTAGACCATCGATACTCAACTGATTTAACATCTAGATGATCAGATGCGTATTTTTCAAGGTTTTTATATAACATTCTTATTTTCCACATCTACAGGGCTATGCTCCCCTGCCACTATGATCATTTTTCCTTTGTCTGTTGGGGTGGTGCGGTAAGTGTGTACTGGTTCGTTTTCAACAAACATTCCATCTGGAAAATCTCCNNTTGCTATCACTACTTTATCAGCCGTAATTGATCCATGATCAGTTACTATTTCTTTAGTGTCCCCTTCTTTCACAGTAATTACACGTGTTTTCTCAAAAATATAACTACCTTCTCCCTCTATGTACTCTGAAAGGGATAATAAATACTT
>PMMV01000100.1:0-3696 GCA_003162115.1 Methanobacterium sp. | reverse complement strand
TACGTCATTTGTGTAAGATACTGGAAGTCCTAATTCTTTCGTTAATTTAAATTCTCTTTTAAACTTATCAGCTTGTTCACGTGTCTCATTATAAATATAAAGTGGAAGACGATGAAATTCACANNATCTTGGCGGTGGTTCCAATAGTTACATCCTTAATAATCCTATCACTTTCAATGACAGCAACATTATATCCTGCTTCTTTTAGTAATGTAGCTGTAGTGATGCCGGCAATACCTCCTCCCAATATGGCCATATCAACTTTTAAACCCTCTTTTAATGGAGAGAAAAGTTAGTTGCGGGACATATTTCTAACCAGAATGATGATTTTGTCCCTTTACTTATACTTTGATTTGTCATATTTTCAAAATTAAACATTCAATACATTTGATTTTTGTTATTTTTTCATGTCACAGAGTAGGCAGCCTCCGACACCGGCGTTTTCTCCTTCTAATTCCCGGATGATGACAACCATAGCACTCACAGGTATTCCAGTTACTTTGCTTGCAGTTTCAGAAAACGATTTAACTAATTCTGCTTTTTGATCCTTATTAAGTTTCGGTCCTTCCATGGTAATTACTGGCAAATATCTCACCTCCTATTAAATTTCTGTTCAATTATAAATATTTATCTCAACTGTATTATTAATATTTTTATTAAAAATTCTTGTTTGATATCAGGTTATCATCAGTATTAGAGACAAAATATTATATTAAATTCAATAGTTCATATGATTTTATTTAAAATGATATTATGCTATGTTTGATTAAGAACCAATCAAAACTTTCAAAAAATCATTTTTTAGCTTAATTTGTTTGTATATTCATGTTGATCAAAAATTAAGTATTTATTGGGCTTTTTTTCGTTCTTTTGGACTATTGTATTGGCCAGGGTATTCACAGTTATATGGTACTTACCACAGTTTTATTTTAAATTAAGCGTTAGCATAGAATTTAACCAGTTGCTTATATGGCTAAGTCTATGTCTCATGAGTTTTATTAATGTTCTCTAGTTTAATCGTAGCTATCTTAAAATATATGGTAAGATCTTAGTTTCTTATCTCATTTACTTAGAGGTTATGTTTATTTAAGGTATTGTTGCTATTTTCTGCTAATTAGAAAGTTATTCACCAGAAGCGCAATCAATCAGAAAATACATTAGATTTTGATAAAAAAAAATATCTTATAAATTATTAAATACGAAAATTTCTTATTTAGGGTTTTTGGCAATGAATATTCCTGATTCCTTACTTATTTTAATTACACCCTCTCTATCCAAAACATCATCGAGATAATCTTTAAATCCTTTTAAATTGTCTCCATTGATATTTTCTTTTACACTCCCAAAAGAGAGCATATAATCTACAATGGGTTCTGCTTCAGTTACTTCAAGACTGTCAATGTAGTTAATCAGTTCCACGTCTTCAAAAGATTTTCTCAACTGTTCTGATCCATTTTCCAATCCAAATAAACTAGCAAATTGTTCTATTGGATTATAAAGATTTTTATCATAATTTTTTAATAGACCATTAAATTCTTTCATATTATTCAGGCTGTATGTACTTGCATAGAGTACACCTTCAGGTTTTAAAACCCGACTAATCTCCGATATGGCCTTTTCCCTGTCAGGGATATGGTAAAGCATTAAGTTTGCAATTACAATATCAAATGAATCGTCGGGATATGAAATTTCTTGAGCATCCATTATCTTATATTCGAATCTATTTGAATCTTCACCTAAAACTTTACTAGCATCATTCAGCATTCCCTCTGAAAAATCCGTAAGCAAAATTTGAGCATCTTCAGGTATCCTTTTAAGATTGGATTTCCATAAAAGTGCATTTCCCGAGCCCAGTTCCAGTACCTTTGCATTTTTAGGAAACCTGATCTGGTCAAATATCCATTGTGTCCAAAGATGAGGATTAGTTCTGAACCTACGATGTAATTCAATTCTAGCCATAAACTTCTTTGAATTCGAATACTGTTCTGAAAGTAAACTCATTTTTTCCACCGTTATATGATTATGTGGTTTCTAAATTTGTTTTATAAGATAATTCTATAATGTTTAAGGTATTTAATCAATAAATTATTCCCCTAAAGATTCTTTAGGTTTTGTAAGTGTTTGATTATTTGATTGGATTCGATCAAAATTTTATTGATAGATCAAAATTAGAATCCATTTTTCTTCTCTAAATTATCATAAAAATCTTCATACTTTTTTTTAATATTTTCAATAATTTCTTTTTTTATTATAATATTCCGTTCTTTCACAGAAGTTAAATGTTTAGTTGGAGTTAAATGACTAATAGCGTCAAAAATGATTGAAAAATATTCATTATCATGACNNTGTCTTCAAACTTAATAAAAATTTCTTGTTCTCTACCTTTCTTATGAAATTTAGAGATTTTATACTCAACATATTCTAACATTCTTTTTATCCCTCCAAATAGTCTATTTTAAAAAAAATATTATTTTAGTAAAAAAAAATGAAAAAAAAGGAATTATTTATTATTTATTCTCCTTTCTTTCTTCTTCTTCCCATCAGCACTCTCAGAGCTATAAGTCCTGCAAATATTACGATTATTATTGCAGCTACGTAATATAGATACATTGATGGTGCTCCTACTTTTCTTGAGAAGTCCATTGCATACATATTACCATTGTTATCACCAGCTATTATATCATCACCATATACGATTGGTGATGTTAATGGTGAATTAAAGAGGTAATATCCTGGCATATAACTCCATGCTTGGTTACCACTGTATTTATTTAACACATATACAGTTCCGGTGGTAGAGGTTACTACTATGTTGTCTCCCATTAGTGCTGCTGTTGATTCTACATTTCCAGTGTTAACTGACCATTTTAGTGTACCATCTCTCATATCCAATGCAGTAAAATTACCATTGTCAGATCCTACAAATACAGTATTATCGTTTGGATCGAGAACAGCTGATGATTTTATTGTGGAATTAAGGTTATAAGTCCATAATATGGTCCCATTGGTAGTATTTATGGCATAGAAGTTTCCGTTGTTTGTTCCCATGTACATTGTTGTGTTGTTGATAGCGGGGGATGTTTCTACTGCATTTCCAGTATTGAAAGCCCAGTTTTGTGTACCATTGTTAATATTTACACTATATATGTTTCCATCATCTGATCCAAAGAAAACTGATCCATTGGAGATTGTTGGTGATGATTTTATCGCATTTGTGGTTTGGAATTCCCAATTTAGTGTACCATTGGTAGTATTTAATGCATATNNATTACCTGTTTTGTATTTCCATAATTCATCTCCGGTTTTCTTATCTAATGCGTAGAGGTAACTATCTCCTGAACCAAAGTACACATCATCACCTGCTACAACAGGAGAACCTGTAATATTTCCTCCAGCTTGATAATTCCATACTTGTGAACCGTCATTCAAATTAAGGGCATTAAATAACCCACTTGACGAACCAAAATACAGTATCTTATCTGAAATGACAGGGGAAGTTAACATTCCCTTCGTTTGGAATAGCCATGCATCTGGATTGAAATCTGATGCTTCATCCATATATGCTGAATGATTTAAATCTTGCTGAAACATGGGCCAATCAGTTGCAGATGCTGGTGCAATTGCTAAAGGACTCATGAAAAAGCATGCTATAATGAATCCTATGAGTATATTCTTTTTTCCAATCATTTTATCACC
>PMMV01000106.1 GCA_003162115.1 Methanobacterium sp. | reverse complement strand
TGGCTAAAATAATAGCTTTAAGTTCTATTTTGAAGAAATTGATATTTCATTATTTTTAAATCTAGAATTTTTATAAGAAATATTTAAATATAACAATTGTTATATATTATCAAAATAAAAATTACTTAATCTATATCAAATAGTAACTATAAGAGCAAAACACTTTCAGATTAAATTAATTTCTTAATAAAGCGAGCAAGCGATTGATAGAATAAATAAACGTTTTCTCCATTGCGATTTTTGATTACTATAAATGAGCAGTTGTTGAAATATCTGAAAAAAAGTGAATTTGCGCTTACTTTCCACTTTAGAAGCAATAAAAGTATTCAATCAATTTATCAAGCTGTAATTACAAAAATAGCTGGATTTAGAATAGAAATAAAAGGATTAGAAGATCTCTAAGTGGATACTTAGCAAATCATAAAGGTGTGTTGCCTGCATACTTCAATGGAAAGTTAATAAAAAGTAAGGAGATAAACAAAATTGTTTATACATTTACCCTAGACATGTAACTAAACTATAAGGCTCAGAATTCATATAACATTTTTTTTTCCTTTTATATTCTTTTTCCTTAGATTAAAAAATTAATCAAATATTATGGGTGAAATTTAAATTTTAGGAAACTTATACTTTATATATAATTAGATTTATTCTTTATGCAAAATCTAGACCATTTAGTTTTAAAGGAGGGACATGAAGAAGAACCAGGATTAGTGAAGGCTATGGCAGCATCGGGAAGTAGGATTCCACGAACTATCCCTGGATCCATTTCGATTTAAAAAATCTGGGAGACTGAAAGGACGGAAATATCGATGATTCTACGAAGTGAATCGCAAGGAAACTGAAGGAAGGAGGATAACGAAATGAAAACAGAAAATATTGATAAAGATAAGATCGATTCAAACGTAAAGTTGGTTCGTGAATATGAAGGTGCCCAACTTTTCCATATAGGGATTCTTGACCTCGTGGTGCTGAACGGCACGCATAAGGAGATGGGACAGCAATACGGCGGTCTTTTGAAAGACAAGATCCTAGCCACACGCGACACCTGGAAGAAGATCTTCATAGATTCTGGGAAACTCTCATTCGAAAGCATTCTGAAGGTTATTGGCAAACCATTCTATACCTCCGCACCAAAAACCTTGAAAGATTTCTATCAAGGAATTGCTGAGAGATCAGGGATCAGCCTCGATGAGGCGGTTGTTATGGACAATTGGCTACCCCTAGTTCTGTTGGGGAGACGGGCAGGCTGCTCATCCCTTGTTGCATGGGGCAACAAGACAAAGGATGGCACTGCCTACATGGGGCGGAATCTTGATTTTCCAGATTTCATGCGCGATATAATCGGGGCTAACGGAGTGGTCGTTGTGATAAATCCAATTGACGGCGAATTAAGCGTCGCTGGTATCGGATCGCCAGGCACAATTTCTGGATTTGATGATGCAATCAACAGCAATGGCCTATATATCGAGTACAATAATGGTATGGGCTCCATAGAACCGGTTCTCTATTCTAACCGTTTCGCTCTACCAACCTTCATGCGTAATATACTCTTAGAATATGGCTCTATTGAAGAACTCAACATTGTACTAAACACCATGAAGTCAGATTACCCGTGCATCATTGGAGTAAGCGAGCCTGACTGTGGTATTCACTACGAATTATCACCCGAAACTTATATGGCAGAGGCTTCTCCCGAAGACCTTTCAGTTCGTGCAAACCAATTCAATTATCTCGAATGGGGAATCCCCCCTCTCCCAGGGGTAGCGGGGTGGTATTCAGAATCACGCCAAAACACATTCAAAAAGCTCATCTCAAATAAAGCGCCGAATATTGATGAAAAAGTATTTATGGAGGCCATGAATGCGCATCTCTTCAAAGCCGATGGCAATCTGACAGAAACTGGCTTCTCTGTGTTTGAACCAGTTAAGGACCCCACTGCCGGTGGTGGAGGCGAAGGTGGAGATGTTACAGTCTATCAGATAATCAACCACTCGGCTGAAAAAAAATGGTGGGTACGTATCCCCACCCACAGTGGTTGGATGGAAATCGACTTCAAAAAATACTTCAAACAGTGACCATGAAGTTTTAACGATATCAAACTTTTAAGAAAGTCTCAATCTCAAGGAAATTAGAGGATGAAAAAAAAATAATAGGACGGGAACCCTGATCTAAATAAGGTCGTGAAACTCGACAAAAAACTGCTGAAACAAACGGAATGTGGCAATTTATACCGGCGGGACTCTGTCCGACTGGTTGTGTCATAGCGCTATTCCATACTAATCCTTAATTTTAAGTTTAACCCTGGCCTTGGTTCACGGGTACATTATATAATTAGAATATATTGAATATTATGAAAACTATTGACTTTGACATAGTATTTTGCCTGCATACCATTTATTGGTAGTTTGCTGCATCATATACTAGTGGATTAATAAGCAGTGAAAAAATAATAGTATTGTTGATTATAATTCGTTAGAATGCTCCACTTGCGTTTGGCATATCTGGCAACACTTGTTGTGTAATATCCCAATACTCAACGATCTTGTCACCCTCGAAGCGGAAAAGGTGAACCTGTCTCAATCCCCCTTTGAAAGGTTTGGATTTGGAGCTCAATAATTCAGTGTGTGCTGCGACTAAGTCTCCGTCGGCGAGGACATGCTTGACAGTAAATTCACCTTCCTCATTCTGTGTATCTAGATCTTTAGCTGCTGCGACCATTGCATCGGTCAGATCTTCTATGCTGCCAGATATGAAAGGATTATGTGTCTTGCAATCATCCCGAAAGAAACTCAACCCCTCTCTAAACTTTCCCGAGCCGATTAATTTAAAATATTCCAAAACTATTTTCTTTAGATATACTTCTTTCTGAATAATCAAAGCTGACTTAATTGTATCCATTACTATCAACTCCTAAAAGTATTATGTTCAAAGTGAATGATAAAAAATTTGTTCAAAAAATTTTAGAATACAACCTATAATCCATAGATATTTCTATTAAATTAGAAATTATTTGGATAAACAATCTGAAAATTCTTTTAAATAAATCAGTTTGAATGTTTTGAACGATTTAACATTATACCACTCATTGAGCTTGTCAAACTAACCCATAATAACAACCATAACAAATAAATGAAATAATCCTCTTTAATAAGTCCTTATATCCCATTACCCATTATTGCTTAGGGATTAGTTAGATTTTTGATAGTTTTACAATGTCTTCGAGTTGATCGAGTTATTTTCTTGAGTTTAAGGAAATAATTCCTGCCTTCTGAATCATAATAAATACATTGAAATGTTAAAAAGAATATATATAAAATGTAAGGAGGAATAATGGCAGCGTGGTCTTTTAGATAACTAATAACAATGATATCTATTCAAAAACAGAATAAACTACGATTTTTTGCTATTTGTGGTATTATCCCCCTATTTTTGGTTTTCTTATGGTTGATAATAGCGGCAATTTTAGCACCAGGTTATACTGGTTCTATCTATATTAGCCCTATTAATGTTGGCTTTTATGCAACGATACAAAATTTTGTTTTTGTAG
>PMMV01000121.1 GCA_003162115.1 Methanobacterium sp. | reverse complement strand
GAAACATTTGCACTGGTTGAAAATGGAAAAATAGTTAATGAAGCAGTTTCAAATGTTCTTGTTGGTCTAATCCATGAGAATGCTTCTCCAGAGGAAACTGCAAGAAAACTTAACCTTATAATGCTCTCAGAAGAAGAAGTTGAAGATATAATAGATAATCTAATCTCAAAAAATATTAAAATTATTAAAGAACGTGGTATGGATGCAATGGGAGCTTTAATGGGTAAATCCATGCAGAAATTACAGGGCAAAGCAGATGGAAAACTTGTGAATAAATTTTTGAAAGATAAAATACAAAATATAATTATTGGAAAAAATGGGAAGAACAAGGAATAACATTACATATTGCAATAAATTCGCTAATTTAGGTAATTAATATAATATCAGGTGATTTAATGGAAGAATATGATATTGTAATCGTAGGAGCAGGACCTTCTGGACTCACAGCAGGTATATATACTGGGAGAGAGGGATTAAAATCATTAATTATTGAGAAGGGTGTTATAGGTGGAAATGCTAATACAGCACCAGTTATTTTAAATTATCCTGGCTTTAAATCAATTTCTGGTCTAGAGTTGTTGAAGAAAATAGGTGAACAAGCTGAAAAATATATAGAAATCAGAGAGGATGAAGAATTAATAGATGTTCAAAAAACAGACAATAAATTTTATCTGACTACAAATAATTCCAAATATACGGCGAAGGCAATTATATTCTGTTCAGGAACTACTTATCGCAAACTTGGAGTTAAAGGTGAAGATGAATTCGTTGGAAAAGGAATATCATACTGTTCAATTTGTGATGGAATGCTATTCAAGGACAGAGATGTAATTGTGGTGGGAGGAGGAAACTCTGCAGCAGAACATGCTCTACACCTTAACGATATAGGTGTAAATGTGACGATCATCCACAGAAGGGATGAATTAAGAGCTCAACAATACCTTAAAGATAAACTAATGGAAAAAGGTATACCAATCTTGTGGAACACAGTTTTAACTGAAATAAAAGGAGATATGTTTTTAAAGAGTGTGAATATCCACAACAGAGAAACTGATGTTGATGAAGAATTGAAAGTTAATGGTATTTTTATAGCTGTTGGAGAAGAACCTAACAGTAAGATTGCCAATAATATAGGTGTTGAAATTGATTCTAATAAATATATAGTTACAGATAAAAGCCAGAAAACCAATATAGACGGGATTTTTGCCGCAGGGGATGTAACAGGTGGTGTTAATCAGTTAGTGGTATCTTGCGGAGAAGGTGCTGTTGCTGCTGTTGCTGCTTACTTATATGTAAAGATGGTTGAATAAAGAATGAAGTTAATTCTTTATTTCTATTTTTTTTTAGAAATTTAAAAATCATTTATATTAACAATTTAACCATAAAAAGAGGAAAAAAATGGTAGATATCAGATTTGGACCTGCAGGAAGGCCTATTAATTATTCTGGAAGTGCTAAAGATGCATGTAGCTATATAAAAGCTGAAGGACTTGAAGCCTATGAATATCAGGCAACATATGGGGTTAAGATTTCAGAAACATCTGCATCGCAACTTAAAAAGAATTCTGAGGATGAGGATGTTTTAGTTTCAATGCATGCACCATATTATATAAATCTTTCATCAAACAAGGAGGACGTGGTTAAAAGATCTATACAGAGGTTGATTCAGTCTGCAAAGGCTTCAGAATGGATGGGAGCTTACAGAACAGTTTTTCATCCTGGATTTTATACTAGTTACACCTCAGAAGAAGCCATGAAACGTTGTAAAGATGCTATAAATCAGATCTTAGATGAACTTGATATTTTAGGTGTCAAAGATTTTATTTTTGCTCCTGAAACAACTGGTAAAAAGTCTCAACTAGGTAATCTAAATGAGATTATAGAAATTTGTAGGTCTTTTGATCATTTCGAACCTACAGTCGATTTTGCACACGTATATGCAAGATCTGGAGGTAAAATAAATAGCAGGGAAGATTATGGTCAAATTTTACAGAAACTTGAGAATGAATTGGGAATAAAATCTCTTCATTCTCATTTCACACATATAGAATACACTTATGCCGGAGAAAGGAAGCATCATATACTTTTAGATGATAATTATGGCCCTCCTTTAAGACCATTTATAGAGGAGATTGTTGAATGTGGTTGGAACATTACAGTGATCTGTGAAAGCCCACTGATTGACCAAGATGCTTTGGTAATGAAAAAAATATATGAAAAAATTTTGGCTGACAGAAATAAACGAATATAAATTAAATATTTATTATTATGAAGATTAATTAAAATACAAAAATTTTCGCATGTTTTAAATGATCCAAAACTTTTTTATCCATTGTATTATACAGTATGTTCATATAGTATTGGTTCTAAAAGTATAGCAAATCTACAGAAAATAATAAAATTAACAACATTTACTAATTTCAAAAGAAATAATTACAAATATAAAAAAACGGCAGGTATCCTAGTGAAACTGAATAATATAACTTCTGATCCACTTGTATCAGACAAAAAAACTTCAAAAAATTTAATTGAACCCAATAAAGAGGCTAAACTGGTAGTACTCCAGTCAATTGGCTATCCATTCTTATGTAACCTTGTTGAAAACCCTAAAATAGAGATATTTGATAAAGAGCTTTTTGAACTTTATGCCAAAGAACAGTGGGAGGGATGTGTGGTTGATGAGGGTTCATTCCTTTTTGATCAAAAATTACTCCCTGATTATGCTTTTAAAATAGTAAAGGCCCATCCAGACAATTCTAAGATAACAAATAAAACTTCTATCCTTCTTATAGAGGTACAGGACTCTCGTGAGATTAAAAAGATAGAAAGTAAGATCCGTATGGAAGATGTAATTGGTCAGGAACGTGCTAAGACTAAGTGTAAGATAATAATGAAATATTTAAAGGAACCTGATAAATTCAAAGAATGGGCGCCTAAAAATGTTCTATTTTATGGTACACCTGGAACTGGCAAGACTATGCTTGCAAAATCTCTTTCAAATGAGTTAAAAGTTCCATTGTTTCTTGTGAAGGCAACTAGTCTAATAGGGGAGCATGTTGGGGATGGTGCAAGGCAGATTCATGAACTCTTTGAAATGGCGTCTGCAAGTTCACCTTCTGTTATATTCATTGATGAAATGGATGCAGTGGGCCTTGATAGGAAATATCAGTCCCTTAGAGGTGATGTTTCAGAGGTAGTAAATGCCTTATTAACTGAAATGGATGGTATAGATTATCATAAAGGTGTTGTAACCATAGGAGCAACTAACAATCCTCACTTACTTGATTTTGCTATAAGGAGTAGATTTGAAGAGGAGATAGAGTTTACAATTCCAGATGAAAAGGAACGTCTGGCTATTTTAGATCTTTACATAGGATCAATGCCAATTGAAGTAGATCTGGATATGGATAAGCTTGTAAAATCCACCAAAGGAATGTCCGGAAGGGATATTAAGGATAGGATTTTGAAAGTGGCTCTCCACAAGGCAATATATGAAGATGCGGATATTATTACATGGGAACATATTAGATATGCTCTTAAACAACATAAAACTAAACAGAATGAACCTAAAGGAATGTTTGCATAATCGGATATTCCAATTTCATTATCTTTTATTTTTACTTTCATTACCAACTTCAATTTTTCTAATTACTTATTTTCAAAATTTTGGTGTTAACTATAATTTATAACTCGAAAAGGGTAATTTTAAACATTATCATGTTATACTACAGATTTAAGTTTATATATTAATTCTTAAGTTATTAATTGAAATGCATTCTTTAATTAATATAGAAATTTTTGTTTTGGAAATAAAATCAAATTAGAATAATATTATTAACGGCATGTTCATTAAAAAGTTAATATAAGGATAGATGAAAATATGGCGTTAATAAATCTTAAAGAGATAATAACCGATTCATTGAGATATTCTGCCTCTGATTTGAAGATAGTTGTTCTGTTGGGACTAGTACTGCTGTTAGCTGACAGGCTGATAAACTATCTTTTACCGGTGAGATGGTAAATGAGCTCAGATTGGTTCTTTTTACAGCTGTTATATTACTGGCCGTATTTGAAGCAGGATACGTATATTGGATACTTGAAGAAACAATTAAAGGTTGTAAAAAACTTCCTAAATTCAATAATTTAAGATCGATGTTTTATCACGGCCTTAAAGAGCTTATAGTATTGATATTATATTTTTTAATACCAATTTTGATATTTGGATTGTTTTTTTGAATTTCTTAGACATTAATGATGTTCCCATAGTAACTGACATTTTTTCCCTGCAGTTCTCTTACACAGGGCAAATAATAATGGAGACTTCAGATCGAGCTTTGATTTCCGAAAGATATACCTCAAAATACGAGCAATTGGTCTTAAAAGACTGATCTTAGTGTACCTAGGATTATTTTTAATAGTTACTATTGTAAAGATTGTCCTCTCAAATAGTGTTGCAGATATGTTCCATTACTGGTGAAGTTATACCTGATCTTATAATAGCACCTTACTTACTAATATTTACCACGAGAGTTCTTGGTTTGATAGATCAACCTTAATAGACTATAAAATACTTAATTATTTTTTAAAAGATCTCTTAAATATTAATAAGACTTTTTTTTAAAAATTATTAGGATTGTAGAGTTATTCTTTACAAAAATGGACTTTCATATTGAAATTCAATTTTAAACCTAAAGAAATCCAATAATATGGTCAAAATGAATAATTATTAAATAAATAAAAGTAATAAATCAAGTTTTCCTTGTAAAAATCGTTTCAGCAGCTTCTATAACATTTTTTTTGTCATTTTCAGCTGCTTCTTTGAGATTTTTTATGACATCGAAAAATATACGTTCCACAACAACTTTTGTAAGGTCGTCTATTATTTTTTCATTGCCATTCATATCTCCTAGCATTTTAAATGCCTTTTGAGTTTCATTTAACCTAATGTTTTCAGCTGTAATTCTTATATCTGAAATAATAGGTTCTACGTCAAGATGTTTAAGGGATCGTTTTAAAAGCATCATCTCTTCGGCAACTATCTTCTCTGCATCAGATGCTTCTGTTTCCCTCATCTTCTTGCTTCTTTTTGCTATACCTCTTAAGTCGTCTATGTTAAAGAGCTTTACACCAAGTTTTGACACATCTTCTTCTATGTCACGTGGGTTTGCTATGTCCACCATAACCATTTTAGAAATATTAATATCCGGCACTACTTCTTTAACCTTTTCATAGGTTAAAATAGGGTGTGGTGCACCGGTTGCACTTATAACAACATCAGCATCCCTCATTGCATCATCGAGCTTATCAAAATGTATGGCTGATCCTCCAAGTTCTTTTGCTAATTCTACAGCTTTATCATGTGTTCTATTAGCAACAACTATGGCTTTAAGTTTTTTCTCAACAAGTGCTTTGGCAACTAGGGTTCCCATTTTTCCAGCACCAATTATGAGGACTTTCTTACATTTAAGATCTCCATGAACCGATTCTGCAAGCTCGACAGCTGCTGATCCAATTGATAACGAACCTTCGTTTATTTTGGTCTTTTTACGTACGACTTGGCCCACATGGACTGCCTTTGTGAAAACGGTTTGAAGTACTTGTCCGCAGCAACCTTCTTTTATACTTCTTTTTTGTGCATCCTTTATCTGTCCGAGTATCTGGTCTTCGCCGATTATCATAGACTCTAAACCCGATGAAAGCCTCAAAAGATGTTCCATTGCTTTGTCATCTGATTCAATCACAAAATCTTCAGATTCGAGGTTTTCTAAAGTACATTCTCCTAAAACCAAGTATATTTCTGCCCGGTTACAAGTTTTTATATTGAGATATTCTTGCACAGGATATCTTTCTAGGATATTGTTAAAAAGAACATCAAGTTTCTGACTTGATCTTTCCATCTTACTAATGTCAGCTGTTTTGTGATCAACTCTAATGTTTAAAATCACTTTTTTTCCACCTAGAAATTTACAATTTCTATCTTGAATTATGAATTAACTTTATCACTAATACAATTTTGAGAATTTAAGAACTTAAATGGTTTTTATCCACTCATTTACATAAACTTTAGCATCTTCTAATTTACCTTCCTTTAAGAGTTTTTGTATTTTTTCATCATTTAAAATGCTATAAAGATATTTTTTACGATTTTTTTGCTTATATACCTCTTTTTTGAGGATATTCCTGGCAAAGAATTGTAGTTGAAGCTGCATTANNGATATCTGCACATCTCCAATGAAAAAAGATGATGGAACTATTAAATTACCTTTATCTGGTTCATCTGCTCTGTTAATGAGTTTTTTTCCGGATATGTCTGCAACTTTTTGGTTAAGTTTATGGTCAGCTGAAGCAGTCACCACAATATCGGCCCAATCAACACAACTCTCTATTTCTTCCTGGTTTTTGATGGTTGCTCCTAAATCCAATAAATAATCTGGAACATGGTTCCCTATAACAAATACGTTGGCTCCTGCTTCGAGAAATCTTTTGGTTCTCCTATTCCCTACTTCTCCCGAACCTACTATTAAAACTTTTTTATCCTTCATCTCAAGAAATAGGGGAGTCCAACCCATCTTACAACTCCAAATTCTTCATTTTAAGCAGTTTTGCTGCTTTTTTCAAATCGTTATCACATTGCTGAAAAACTTCGAATGCCTCTTCCTCTGAAACATTAAAGGTTTCTGACAGGACCTTAACACTTTCTTTAGTATTTGATTCATGTTTACCGACAAGTTCTTCTGAGAGCTGTTTTTTTAAGTCCATATATTCGTCAATGCTCATATCAATCCTTCTCATTACCATATCCCTTAAAGGGCATGGTTTTGAAGGTTTACAGCACCATACAAGTGAACCAAAACAGGTTCCTTCTCCTTGGCCGAGTTTAGATTTTTCAGCAAAATTTTCTTTTATTTCTATGTATTCTTGAGCAGTGAGTTTAGCATCCTCAAGAGCGTATATAACTGGACAAGGTTTTACTGGTGGACAGCAAAATGACAAAGCACGCTTGTCTCCTCCCCGGCATACATGTGATGGTGAATCGTCCCAAACCATTATTCTATTCCTCCATAAGCATCTTCTCTTTCTCTTTTGGTGTTAAATCTTCAACAATTTCGTTTGGATCACCGGTTTTAAGTATTTTTCCACCTCGCATCAATGCAGCTCTATCACAAACGTCAAGAACAAAGTCCATGTCGTGGGATATTATCAGAAAAGTCTGATTAAGCTCATCACGAGCCCTTCTTATTGAATCAGTAACCTGAACTCTTGTTATGGGGTCCATGGTACCTGTGGGTTCGTCAAGAATCACGATGTTAGGTTCCTTTATCAAAACTTGTGCCAAAGCAACTCTATGCCGTTCTCCACCACTCAATTCGTCAGGATATTTTTTTAATAAATTATTAGCATANNCTGTACTCCTGATGTAAAATTCCTAGATATGGTATAACACGGCCCCTTCCAAAGGGACCTTTTTGAGTCATGTCAATCCAGTTCTCTCCAAGCTTAACTTCGATTTTACCCTCACTAGGGTCTGTTAATCCGTAAAGTATTCTTGAAAGGGTTGTTTTTCCAGCACCGCTCAATCCCACAATACCAAAGATTTCACTTTCATCAACAACCATATCTATCCCGTCTACAGCCTTGACAACACCCCTGTCTATGGAGTAATAATATTTTTTTACACCATCCATCTGTATTATAGGACCACCAGTCTTGAACACATTTTTTTTCTCAGGCAAAGGTACTTGGGACATAAATTCCTTCACTACACTCTCTGGATCCCCTTCTACTATTACCTCTCCCTTTTCAAGCCATATAACATGGTCACATAGTTTTCTCATGACCTCTGGCCAGTGGGATGTTATGATCATGGTGTTACCCTTGTTTTTCACACCTTCAAGCAGAGCTTGGTGTAATAATTCGGCTGTTTTAGGATCTAGAGTACCAGTTGGTTCATCTGCAAGGAATATCATGGGTTCCTTGGCTAGTTGCCTTGCAAGTACAACCCTTTGTTTTTCTCCACCACTCAGATCCCTTGCTATGTGAGTAATTCTGTGGGCCATTTGGGCCATCTCAATGAGATCTATAGCCATATAAGTACTTTCCTCTTCAGTGTGCCCTGTTATTGATTTTAAAACATTGTCTATTACTGTATCATCTTCATAAAGGGCGAAGGTTCTCTGTAACATTATTGAAATTCTACGTTTTATGGCTGCAAAAACTTTACGATCAGTGTTCCAGAAATCAACTTTTTTAAGTTCAAACTCGCAACCACAACCACAGCTACATACTTTACCTGCTTGTGATGGAGGTTCTACTCTTAAACAATCTGGGCAGATTGCAATAGTGTATATAATTTGACCTTTATCAGGTCTGTAATCCTTCATTCCACGGAACATATTGATGAGTACAGACTTCCCGGCACCACTTCTACCTAGGATACCCCAAACTTTTCCTTCATCTATGGTCATATTTAGATTTTTTAAGATTTCAACGCCGTTAAAGGTTTTTGTGATATTTTTCACTTCTATAAAAGACATGCGACCACCTTTTTTTTATGATTTTGTGATTTTTAGATTAATTAATTTGATACATTTATTATTGAATATTAATCTATTAATTATTTGATCCAACCAATATATAATTTGATAAAATTGTTTTTGAAAATTTTATTCATTAATTCAATTTTGTTCTTTCATTGTATGATTAAATATTCATACAAGTGTTAGATCAAAGGGAATAGTACCTTTAATAGCTGCCCTTGCAATGGATATACCATCAGCACCTGATTTAAGCATAAGTCTTGCAGATTTCAAATCTCTAATTGAATTGTTACCAATTATAAATATATCCACGTTTTTCCTTACAGATTCAATTACACTGTAATCTGCACAATTAAATCCAGGTTTCATAGCATCTATATGAATATAATCTGCACCAGCTTCATTCACGGCTTTTGCAATCATAACATCATCTACTCCTGGTACATTAGCCCGTATTTTAACTGAAACTTTCTTCTTACATTTTCTAACAACCTCTGAAGTAAAGTCTTTAAGTACTTCAAGATTTTTCAAAAGAGCTTGTCCGCACCCTGATTCAATCAGTTCTGGTTGCCTACAATGAGCATTTATTTCAACTACGTCAAGTTCAGGGATCTTCGATATCTCAATTATCTGATCTGGTGAACTTGAACGGAGGTTAACCGACACTTCGCCTTTGTAATGGGATTGATTTTTTATTAATTTGACTTCTTTTGTAATATGCTGATACAAATCCTCCTCAGCAATGTTAAATTCAAGCCTACCCCTATTAATTATTTTCAATCCGGCATCTATGGCATTATGATCTGCATTGTATCCTCCTATGGTTAAAAGATCAAAACCCAATGAGGTCATTTTACAGCAAAACCTACCATCTGTTATCCCGGCCATAGGTGCTAAAACTTCAATATNNTTAAATAGGTTTATTCCTCATTTTTCATTACATGTACTAAATTATAAGTGAATCCGCCTCTTATCTCTTCAAGTGCGAGATCAGCGAGATTTGCAGCTTTTTCAGCGGTTGGAGCCTTTCCAACACCTGCTTTAAGAGCTATATTTATTTCATCCTCAATTTCTTCAATAATTTTAAGTAATCCCTCTGGATTCAAACCATTACAAGGTGACATGAAGTTATCGCCACCTATGAAAAAAAGTAAAGAACCTTTTTCAATGAGTTTCTTCATGAGGAAATGTTGAACTCGATTTACAATAAAAGAAGTATCATAGGCAGGTATTATATCTGTGAGCGAGTCTGTGATTCCGTTTATATCAATATGGGCTATCTGGACGAAGCTTTCATCACCTTTAACTAATCCATCTGATGCTAGAACCTCTGTCCTTTCTTCTGACTGGGCACCACCATAGTTTTGCAGGGCATTGGTTGCTTTACGCTGTGCTTCATATGGTGTTTCAGCGGCTCCTACTCCCATACTTATGGTTATAGGGTATCTGTTTCCTATGGATTTTTGTATTCTTTTATGATCCTCCATGTCTATACCGTTTGTCACTGCGAGCATGTTATCGAACCTGGTGAAAAATACAAGACCAGCCTTTGCAGCAAACTGCCTTTGAAGATCTGCGTAAAGTTCAGCCTGCAGAATCTGAAGATCTGCCTCGGCCCTTGGTGTAGGAGTCACTGTCCATGGACCATAGTTGTCAATTTGAATTAAGGTCATTTGAATCATAAAATTTCACCCAAAGTAATTCTGGCTAACATCTTTTTGTCTCCGATGTTCTTCATGTTGGTGTTTGTTACAACAACCTCTGGTATTAGTCTTTCGATTTTGTTCTTGTAGGCAATATCTTCAAGGTCTATAATAAATTTGTCTAAAAAGTTTGAGTACATATTTGCAACACCAAAACATGAAACATCGTGCCCTAAAGCATTCATAAATTTAGCTGCGGGACCACTTACAGGAGCATCACCAATTATAGGTGATATTCCGACTACAT
Organism: Methanobacterium sp.; assembly: GCA_003162115.1. GTDB lineage: Archaea > Methanobacteriota > Methanobacteria > Methanobacteriales > Methanobacteriaceae > Methanobacterium_B. The sequence goes on along the minus strand of PMMV01000121.1, from coordinate 2,699 downwards.
ATGTTTTTTTAAGGGCTTTAATCATACCATTTAATGATATTATTGGCCATATGGAGGTAACAGGATTTGATGGTCCTAAAACAACCATATCAGATTTCTCAACAGATTCAACAAGTCCTGGTGTCGGTGTAACTGTATTGTATTTGATGTCAAGAACTGCTGGTTTTCCCTGCCTTTCAACCAGGAATTCATGGAATTCCAGTTCACCATTGTCAGTTACAATGACTATGTTGGATTTCTCATCACTCATGGGAATTATTTCAGATTCAATGCCGAGGGCTTTTCTTTGAAAGTCAACAACTATCGAGAGAGGATATTTTTCCATGAGCAATGTTTTCTGGATTTTTATTGCCCTGTCCTTGTCCCCAATTTTAAGGATTTCTGGACATTTGATCTCCTTTAAAGTTTCATGTGTTATAAATGTATCATCCTTAATTCCGTACCATGTTTCATCGTTGATGATCCCTGACAAAGTGTACATGACAGTATCTATGTCTGCTGCAACATACACTCCAGAGAAATAGTTATTTTCAAGTGTGTTAACAATCACTCTAAGATCTTTTGGATCTGAAACTTTGACGATACCTTGTAACAATTTAGGAGTACCAGTTCCACCGGAAAGTATGGTTATCATTGGATCAATCTCTCTTTCTCTGCTGATTTTTTTTAGAATATTTTCTAAACTCTATTGGTCAGAAATTTAGATCTATATTTTCTACCTGAATACATCGTATTTTTTTGGACGTATAAGTGGTTTTATAGTTGCATGGTGGTTCCTCAATTTTTTGAAATAATCAACTCCTCTAACTATAACCACCGGAATTCCTTCATCTGCCTGCCCCATTACTATCGAAGCTGCTGATGCCAGTTCATCTGCAACTGCTATATTGGTGGTTTGAAGTTCTCTTCCATAAAGGTCGGTTTCACCTTGCCGATTCCATAATGATTCAATTCCTGATATTCCAATAGCAACACCCACTGCACCTTCTCTAAATGCACGCCCTTGCGTGTCCGATATTACTACAGCAACCTGTTTTCCTGTGGTATCTTCTATTTTTTTTCTGAGGTCGTTTGCACTTTTATCTGGATCTACAGGAATTGGTGTAGCCAATCCATTTTCTACATTAGATTCATCTACACCTGCATTAGCACATACAAAACCATGTTTGGTTTCTGAAATTATGAAATCTGGTCCAACCTTAATTATCTCGGCTGATTCATTAATAATAAATTCTACAAGATTGGAATCTTTGCCTGTTTTCTCTGAAAGTTCAACAGCAAGTTTACTTGGTTCTAATGATTTGAGATATACTACTGTACCTTCTGATTTTGCAACTGCAGTTTCAGCTACCACTAAAATATCTTCACTGCAAATTTTTATATCTTCTGAATCTGCAGCATTAACTATCATTTCTGCAAGGTTGTCTCCTTCTTTTATAAGTGGAATCTTTTTGATACCTATGAGTTTAACACACATTTAAGCACCTGATATATAATTATTATGATAACTATAATTTTGGGTTTTATTAGTGGAGTAGATTATATTGAACTTATTTCCCATTTATCAATTCCAAAGGCAGCGGCCGACGTTACAGGGTTGGTGAATTCTTCAAATTTACCCTGATTCATTATGAACATCGCAGCTTCCTTGGCATTTGTAGCTCGGAAATCCACAATCTGAGGACGGATTTTTTCATATGTTGATATGTAGGCACATTTTCCATTTTGAACCTTCTCTACTATCAGATCTTCGTGTGTCACAATTCCAATATAAGAATCACCTTCAATGGTTGTTGCACCTGCAATACGTGGGGTGTTAAAATCATCTTTTTCATAATCCATTGAAAGTAATGATAATGCTATAGCATCCCTTATATTCATTCCTGTTTCTATTTTGTCTGCTATTACATCTGTATGAGATCCGTTTGAAACCACAGCAATATTGTTTACAATCTTAATGGAGTTGTATGCTATGTAAGGATTTTTAAATACGTCTTTTTCATTTCCTTCTGTTGGAATAATTGAAACCCTGTTATCAAATGTTTTTGCTATTCTATTTGGAAAAGAACGGCTAGATACTCTGTATGCAACAAATTTTCCAGATTCTGTACTTCCAACTGCTAATATTCTTCCAAGATACAAATTATTCACCTTCATTTTTTTTGGGGACATCAATTTATACTTTATAATAATATTCAAAGATCAATACTGATATCGTTGACTGGTTATATAATTGAAAATTATTTTTTTATGGATCACTTTTGCGCACTTAAGGCATAGTATGCGATATTTTTAATTGTTGTAATCAATTAGTTTTCTTTATTATGATTGCTGCTTCTGAACATTCTTTTGGTCCTTGGACTGTAAAAACTCATATATTCGTACTATTACTTTGTTCTTTCAACAGTGGACCATGATTTTCTAACAAAGTCTGGTAATTCATTATATGGTGTGTTTTTTAAAAATAAGATGGTTTTTGGATCGCTAGGATAACCAGAACCAATATCACTGAATTCCTTTCTTAACTTATGAATTGCCATATCTCTTTCAACCTTAGCAACTATTGATGCCGCTGAAACTATAGCATACTTATCATCTGCCCCATGTTCTGCAACTACTTTGAGATTGTCTTGGAATTTTTCGATTTCATTTTTGAACCTTTCAGGGTTCACATCTATACAATCGATAAATGTCATGTC
>PMMV01000036.1:8128-8301 GCA_003162115.1 Methanobacterium sp. | reverse complement strand
ATATTCAAAAGAAAGTCAATTAGAAAGTTTGATCTATCTCCTCTTGATGATATTATAATAAATAAAATAACTGAGCATATTCATAATTTAACCCCTCTTTACGCTGATATTGAAACCGAAATTAAGATCATTTCATCTGATGATGTAAATTTGAGGAGTATGAAAAAGGCACC
>PMMV01000036.1:0-8101 GCA_003162115.1 Methanobacterium sp. | reverse complement strand
AGAGAAAACCTCTTCAAAAGATAACCGACATTGATAATGCAGACAAATTATTGGAACCTATAAGACTAGCACCTTCTGCAATTAACAGTCAACCATGGTTTTTTACAGGCAATAAAAATGTTATACATGCTTATTCAAATAAACCAAATTTTTTAAAGGCCATCCTAGTAAATAAGTACATACCAATTGACATAGGTATTGCAATTTACCATCTTAAGGTTTCAGCAGAGCACTTTGGAAAAACAACAGAGATTTTCTACGACAAAACCAGGAACTCTTTAAAGGGTTATAAATATTTTGTAACTGTGAATTGTGGAAAAAATTGATTCCAAACATAAAAGGGGATGTTTTAACTTTAAAATCAAAAATCGTGAATAGTAAGAATATTTCTAGTCTTCTTGGTAATATTGTAAATAATATTAACTTTCATCCTCATCTTCGTTGAGCCAAGAAGATTTATCTTCACCCTGAAGATATGTGTAAACATATGATGCAGCCACTACACCAAATAAAAATCCAATGACTGTTAAAAATTGATGTTGCCACATACTTGTTGTAGGTGGATAATGCCTAAGATAATACATTGCCTGGACAGCAATAAGACCCACAACTATAAATGTAACAAATGCAGCCATTAAACTCTTTAACTTTTTCCTATTCATATTTTATCATACCCATTAATTTGAATCTTGATAACAAATACAGTTTTTTTAATCGATTTTTAATGTTTGATTTTCATTAATTATATTATTTGGTATCAATCCAGAATATCAATAATTTAACTTAATTTAACTCAAGATTCAAAAACCATTTAAACAATTTCAACTTATTATTATTTATGGAAGTAAAAAATAGGATAATACTAGCACTGGATCTTCAAACAATTGGAGAAGCCATAGAAGTTGCTGGTAGTGTAATAGAATATGTGGACACCATAAAAATTGGTTATCCCCTTGTACTGGCAGAGGGTTTAGAATCGATATCCAAGGTCAAAGATGAATTTGACTGTAGGATTATTGCAGATTTTAAGGTGGCTGATATACCTGAAACTAACAGTAAAATTGCAGATCTTACTTTCAAAGCTGGTGCTGATGCAATAATTGTACATGGCTTCGTAGGTGGGGATAGTTTGCAGGCCTGTCTATATTCTTCTGAAAAATATGGGGGAGATGTTTTCCTATTAACAGAGATGTCCCATCCTGGAGCATCAAGATTTCTTCGGAATGCAGCTGAGGAAATTGCACAGATGGGTGTTGAAATGGGTTTAGAAAACTATGTTGCACCATCAACTAAACTCAACAGATTGAAGAAGATCAGATCAATTGTTGGTAGCAATTCATTTATTATATCTCCGGGTGTTGGTGTTCAGGGAGGAGATCCAGTGAAAACCTTGGAATTTGCCGATGCAATTATTGTTGGACGTTCAATTTATTCTTCCAAAGACCCTGAAAATGCTGTTAAGTCCATCATAAATAGTATTAAATTTTAGACCTGCAAGTTCATAAAACAGGTCAAATAGTATGAAGTACACAAAAGTTTGAAGCAAGAAATATTGAACACCAGGAATTTTAAGACCAGGATATATGGATTGAAGTAGCCCTAAAATAGCGAATACTAATACTGCAATCTTTAATGTGAATCTATACTCAAAGAACATTTTTACCTTCCTACTTTTGATCCACTTATTATCATTTCCTACTTCGTCTAAAAATGCTGCGAAAGAACATATTAAAAGTGTTACGATTCCGATAGTTGGGATTCCAATGAAAACAACGATTAAAACGAAGAGTAGAAGGGCTGCAATGTGGTTTAAACTATCAACCTTCAATGATAGTATTGTACCAATCAATATAGCAATGAAAATACACGCAGCATCTGCACTGGTCACTGCCAGGTAGCCAATGAACAACCCGCATAGTATACCTGCTACAATTGCTAGTATAATATTTTTCTTCCTGTCGTATGCATCATCAGAAAGTTTCATAAATAATCCTGAGAATGCATAAAGTACCGGTTCAATGTTCATGTTTAAAACCCTATTTTAAGAAATGATCTCTAAAATTAGATGTAAATTTAATAACCATATCAGTTTTATATTAAGTTTGGAGTTTATCAAACCCCATTTAGTTATTCCTAATCTTTATTCATCTCCAGTGCACCTGCAAGCATCAAAGGGAATATAATAGTTGCATCTCCAATTACCGTCACAAGATTAGATCCCGCCTTCGCCTTGGCCCATGACTTGGCTTCTTCAAGGGGTGCACCTCCAAGGCTTCCTGTCTCACTTCGATCCATGGTAACCTGTATTGCAGCATCAACACCGCCTCTAAGAAGATTAGATGCCAATACATAGTGTTTTGGTAGTCCACCACCTAATATAATTGTTGCTACTTTTTTTGAACTGTATACCAAATCTGATAATTCGCTCATATCTCCTGAAGCATCGAGATGGAGTTCATTATCCTGTGTAAACATCCACAGCTGCAGTCCCAGCATACTGTCTATTAATCCTGGAGAATATAGTGGAACACCCTTTCTAGCTGCTGTTTGGGTTATAGAATCTTCATCTGATAATTTCATCCCAATTTCTGTTAAAAATTCCCTTATTGTGAGATAATTGTCTTTTTCCACGGTTTTAGACAGTATTTTAGTTATTTCCTTCTCAAAAACTTCAAAATCTTCAGATTTTGTGTAAAGATCTCCTATCCTACCCATTCCCTGTTGGCATAGTGTTTCATCATCCCCGGTCATACCATAGTGGTGCCTTCCACCGAAGGCCTCCAATAGATCGTGGGTTATATTAGCGCCGCTTGTAACTACAACGTCCACCATTCCATTCTCAATCATGTCCCTTATAACTTTTCTAAGGCCACCAGGTACTAAGGGTCCTGCCACACTCAGAAAAACAGCTGTTTCATCATCATCAAGAATTTCGGCAAGTAGCTTGGTTGCTCTGTACATCCTTCCCGCACCCAGAACACCTGATCTTCCCATCTGATTGATGAGTTCCAATACGCTCATTCTGTTATTAATTTCAATATGATCAACGATCAAATTTTCACATCCCTATTCTGTAAATTTTGAGTTAAAATCTCATCAAACTGTTATAATGACTTAATTCTTAAAATAATATTATTAATATTAAGATCTGGGAATGTACATTCTTGAAAGAATGTTTGAAATGGAAAGTATTTAAAATTAATTTATATCTAATATTTAAAGTGAATAATTAGAATGAGTATTTTTAAATATTAAAGTGCTATTACAACAATCCTGTGTTTATTTGAGGCCAGCTATCTGATCAAGGAGGTCAGTTCTTGTAACAATCCCAATCGGATTCACTTCTTCATCAACAACTATAAGTCTTCCAATTTTGTTTTTATTCATAATCTCGATGGCATCCGCAATCATTGCATCCTTTTCTACCGTTATAATATGTTTTGACATCACATTAGCTACATTTTGACCTTCTTTATCTTCTGCAATAGCCATTGTAATATCTGAGAGGGTTAAAATTCCAATAACATGTCCATCTTCCACAACAGGGGCACCTTCAATTTCTTTAGTGGTTAATAGCTTTGCTGCCTCTTTAATACTATCGGTTAATTCTAGTTTAATAAGATCTTTGGATGCAACATCTAAAACCGTCTTTTTCGGAATGCTTCGAATTGCAGTAGTGTCTAAAAGAAGTATGTTATCCATATCATCTCTTCCAACTACAACACCATCCACAACAAGCTTATTAACTGGAGTTGGACCTATTCTAATTTCATCTCCAAGGTCTAGGTACTTTATGTTGCCTACAGCCTTTATAGCTGCCTCACATTCTCCGGGGTGTGTGATACTTGTGAACTCAATCTGTGAAACAGTTATATCTTTAACCTTCTTTCCGTCCCTGTATATCGGTACCAGTGTTTGATTATCTGATGCTTGAATATTCAAGGTGTGATAAGCCTTTATAGTCGGTTTATAGCCACCCCTAGGACCTGGAACTCCTTTTACAAGTCCTAAACTTCTTAAAGACTGCATTTGATTTCTTATTGTACCAGGATTACGATTCATGATCATGGCAATTTCTTCTCCTTTAATGGAGGCATCTGCATTCCGATATAAGTTTATAAGGCTCTGTAATATTTCCTTCTGTACGGATGTGAGCATTCAATCACCTTTAACAATTTGTTATTATTTATAATTATAATTAATTATTTATCATTATTATTCATATATAACTGTTTTTATTTAGTTTCCATAGAAAACCTGTTTTACCTAATCAGTTTTTACTAATCTCTGGCTGAACAATTCTTTGAATAAGATTGGTAGAAATTATAATTTCTTTATTTTTTATATTACCACCAAGTTCCATTTCCATCGAACCAGAACGACCGCATGAAAAAGTTTTTTCTTCCTTATAATCAGGGATTTCCATATTATTATCCTTTAAAATGTTAATAGCCTGATTTAGATAATCCTTTTGGCCATGATCATTAAGATGTTTTAAATGGGCCTTTATCACATTAGGCTTCTTTTATAATATTTTCCATAACGTTATTCTCATCGTATGGTTCCGTTTCCCGTTGTTCAACATTTATAGCATCTTGAGGACAATTTCCAATACATGCACCTAAACCATCACAAAATAAATCACTAATGAGCCTATTTTTTCCGTCAATTACTTGTAAAGCTCCTTCAGGACATCCTGGAATGCAGTCCCCACAACCAGTACATTTTTCTTCGTTGATTTTGATTATATCTCTTTTGATAACTATCCCCTTGATTGCTTGTTAACTAATCCTCGTTTTTAAGGCATTTTACTATCTTTGCAAATGATTTATCCAATATATAATCCTTAGAGGATCCTTTGAGTTTATCTTAACATGGTAAAATATTTTCAATTATTCATAATGATCAGGAAAATGATCCTGATCCAATCTAATGTACTCTGAAACAGATTATTACACTATAATATACTTCTTGAGATTAATAATTTTATGTTTGAAACAGAATTTGAAGAACATAATTATCATATCTTAAAAAAATAAAACTAGTATTTAAAACGGGTTATTAGTTGAATATAGCTTAACAATTCTTAAGATGTAAACAATATAACTGAATTTTTTTAGTAATTTAAAAGTTTTTAAGGTATAACAACAGATATCATTTTAATTATTGTTCTAATATGTTAGATCCAAATTTTAACCTTTAAAAAGAATTTAAAATCTAATAAATAATATTGAGATTTTATCTTAATAAAAAAAATGGGGATTAAATTGGAGAAAAAAGGTTTCTTAGATAGGTTTAATAGATTATCAAAGCCTATAGGTAGACCTCAATGGGGACATGCCGTAAGGGCTGTTATATTAATGTTACTGGCTGGTTTGATAGCTAAAATCCTAGGTTTAGATAATGGGATACAGACGGTGATGTTTGTAACTCTTTTAGCAAGCATAATAATTGATGTATCACTTCCCATTCGAAAAGTGGCTATTTTAGCATTATTAGGATTTATTATGACCATATTAGCATTTATCAGTGCATCTTTAGCCCTTTCAAACCTTACAGTATTTATTTTATTTACTTTGATTTGGGCATTTTTTTCTATTTCACTGTACATCTTTGGAAGTTTAGAAGGATCTTTAGGTTTCACTTTCTTTATAACATACTTTGTAGCAGTGTTATTGGTAAATAACCCAAACACTTTAGACTGGGCATCTTACAGTATATTATCATATTTAGTAGTATCAATCCTTTTTATCCCGAAAATATGGCTTGAAAAGAAGCGAATTCGTGAGAGGATTACAATAGGTTTCAATCCAAGTTCGACAATTCAGAACGTAATGTCAAACCGTAATATTTTATCGGGAATCCCCCTTAATTCTAATTATTTTGATTTTTTCAAACTCGGAAGTTATTTAAACATCCTACGTAGCTACAGCAACCTAATAAATTCAAGATTGAATTCAAAATCTCAAATTCTTTTTAAAAATTATTTAGATGTATCTGATGATTCTGCACTTAGAATAGTAGATCATTTCAAAACCAATAAAGGTCCAGTGGAGTTAGGAGAAGTGGATGATCAGCTTTCAAAGGTTGAATTAAACTTTTCAAAAAATAAAGATAAAAGTGAAACTGTAATTGAAATATCTAATGGTATAAGGAATATTTTATATAAATGCAATGAATTACTATCAAGAGATAATGTTAAGCTAGTAAAAATAATAAAACGCCCTAACAACTCTTTAAAAACTGTTTTAAAAGCAAATTTTAACATAAATAATCTTTATATTAGACATGCAATTCGATTTACCTTAGCAATTACTATCGGATTAATATTCGTCTATTTAACGCGGGAACGGAGTGCAATATGGGTAACAATGGGAGTTTTAATTATTTTAAAACCTGATATTACCAGCACAATAGATAACTTAATTACAAGGGTTGGATACAACTTTTTTGCAATAATTATAGCCATAATCATTTCATTTGTATTTCCACATGATTTATTAATATGGCTGGCATTTATAATGCTTTTTTTATTTAGAGCTTTCTATCCAAATTATATGAGCCTTTCAATAATGGCGATGACTGTTTTCATTGTTTTAATCTGGCCGGTAGGTACAGTATTGGATAACGCCGTAGCCAGGCTTGTGTATATATCTTTAGGTGGTATTATTGCCTTTATATGTGCTTACATCATTTTACCAAGTCGAGTAACAGTTGATCTCCCTGCCCAATTATCACGTACCATAAATGCCAACGTAGAATATGCAAATAATGTTTTAATTACCTCACCAAAGGATTTGAATACCAATAGGATAAAAAAATGCTTTGAAAATTATTTGATGGAAGAAAATAACTTAGAAGCCGCAGTTAAAAAATTAGAAGATACTTTCAAAGATATTAATGAGGATATAGAACTATATCAGGAACTAATCGCTTCAAATAATAAATTTGCAGCAGATTTAACTGGGATAGCAGCAATATTAAGTATTAATGGACTCGCACTTGAGGATCTTGAAGTTGAAATTTATAAGATCAAAAAAGCACTTCAAACACTTAAAATCTCCTTAAACAATGATATCAAAACATTTACAGTATCCAAAGATAATTTTTCAATTAATTGTACCGTTAATAGCAAAGCAAATGATATACAGGAACTTATTTGTTGGATTCTATCTGATATAATTTTAATGCAAAGGGGTATTGAGATAGGAAAAGAAACTGATATTCTTAAACGTTACACGAAATTAACTTAGTAACAAAATTATAGAGGTCCAAAAATTTGTTTAATCCTTTGTTTCAGATTCCCATCTTTCAATAGAATCTTCTATACTTAAACATACTTCACTGTCCACTATTTCATCTTCAAGTTTGGTCTTTCTAATAAAATTCCTTAAAGGACCATACATGTTGGCTGCCTTAAAGTCCAGCTAACGAAACAAATGCAATGGCCTCTGGTATTGTGAAAGCTCCAACAGTTATCCCAGCCACTACATCTGGTCTTAGAAAGTCTCTTTTGTACGATCTGGTCCACTGTGTCATGGAATGAAGACGAAATTTTTTTCATAAATATGATTCCAAATCATTGCAAGTAATATATTCTTAATTTATGAAACTTTTTAATTAAGAGTAACTTCTTTAAAGATAACTTTCTTTCAATTTTTCTAACAATTTATCATGAAATTTTCAGCGTTTTCACCTGGGCTGAAGAATAATTAATAAAAGGTAAAATCTTATATTATTATTGGGAGAAATTCACATTTATGAAAAAATTTTTACTGTCAATTATAATTTGCATCTTGTTTATTACGGGAGTATTTATCGCTATCTCTGTTATTTACTCCAACACAGGTCAAGAAACCTCTCAAAATTATTTAAGTAGCCTTGAAACAAGTCCACAAAGTGCATCGACTATTGTTATTGGAGCATCATATATTAAAGTTTCACAGCATGCGAAAGTAGTAACTCAAGTTGACAGGGTTATAAAAGACATGGCTTCGAATATAAATGTTAACACGCCACCAGGACAAAGTCCCACAGCACCAAAACAGTTAGTGCCATACATGGAAGGAGCTAGAGTTGCACAACTTATGAAATATGCACA
>PMMV01000107.1 GCA_003162115.1 Methanobacterium sp. | reverse complement strand
TCTTTGAACATTTAGATAAAGTTGAAGCAGGTTTTTATAGAAAACTCTTAGATTTTGCCAAAAATAATCAACTATTAATCATATGGACACCAATGAGCTTTTCATTGAACATTGTTAGAGGCGAAGATGATATCATTATCCTGAGAGGTTATTGCAACTTAAGTTCATTTGGACAGACATTGTTCACCACAGTTGGGAACATATCAAGTAAAGTTCCTAACGGGGAGTCAATTGTAAATGAATACAAAAAAGGGCTTGAAAATATTGGAAAAAAAGCTGCAGATGGATATAGTTTTAATATAGCCAAAATTGATGAGGAACAATCAGCAAGGTTTTATGAAGTTTTAACATCGANNGCAATGGGTAATGTTAGTAAATCTAACTTGATTAGGTTAGCTATAACTGAATATATAATGAAATATAAGGGATTTTTAATAGACTATTATCTCGGAATATAAACCTCTAATTGTCCTGGGATTATTCTTTGTTAATTGATTCCTTCCATTTTTTAAATTCAATAATAATAAGTTTGCTATATTCCTTTTTGAGTTCAACAACCTTTTTATTATTAGGATTTTCAAGGTTTATTTTGATTTTACCATCTACCACATGATATAATGATTTATTAGCAGCAAGACAGTCCCCAAATTCATGTAAAATTTCATTTAATCGAGGATTTTGTTCATGAAGGTAATATGTAAGTTGCTTAATATCATTTTCTATAATCGAAGATTGTTCTTCCAAGTTATGTTTTAATCCAATTTAAATTACTTTCATAAATTTTCTGTCATTAAAGTGCTTATATGGTCTGTGGTGACGATTCCAATGACCATTTCATTTTCATCTACAACTGGTAGGGATGAGATATTGTATTTTTTCATTTTTCTGGCTGCAAGTTCTATCGGGTCTTCTGGACTGACTACAATTACCTCTTTAGTCATAATATCATCGAGTTTTGAGTAGTTTCTTGCAACAGATTTTGAGATATCCCATGCTGTTACTATACCAAGTAATTTGTTTTCATTGGATATAACTGGAAGGTGTGTGACTTTTTCGTGCAACATGGTTTCCGCTGCATTTTCGATGCTTGATCTTTCCTTTATTTTAGCAAATTCTCTACTCATTACATCTTTAACCAGTGTATCGGATAAAAAACCGGCTATCAAGTAATTTAACTGGCCTGCTTCAATAAGGAATGCATCATGTCCGTAGCTTGATTTAATCTCGCAGTAACTGACATCTATGTCGTTAGCGTTCAAAGCCATTACAATATCCTTCGATTGTGATGGTGGATAAAGCCAGTCAGAATCTACAGAAATAACCAGAAATTTAATTTTAAGGCCATAAAATGTCTCTGCAAGGGAACCTTCACCTACAAGATCGAAGTAGTCTATGGCCTTAGAGATATATAGATAACTATTAGCATCAAATCTTTTTGTAAATGAGTTTCCTTGATAGTGTAGATAACTTTCAACTTCAAAGTCTGTTTCAAAGTCAAACCCATAGTCTTCTTTATCCTGGAGTCTCCTGCCAAACTTCTGGTACATTGATTCGTTACTTAGATATGTGATGTGTGCGATCATCCTGGCAAGGGCCAGACCATCGTCAGGAAACTCAGAATCGTAATAGTAACCGTTGTTCCAGTGTGGATCTGATATTATAGCTCTTCTTCCTACTTCGTTAAAAGCTATTTGTTGAGGAGAAGAAAATGCAGTGGTAGCTATAGGAATTGCAGATCTAACCATTTCGGGATAGGAAACACACCATTGAAGAACCTGCATACCGCCCATTGATCCTCCTATAACAGCGAATAGCTGTTTAATTCCCATGGAGTCTACCAGGTTTTTCTGGGCGTTTACTATGTCTCTAATAGTTATTATGGGAAAATCCAATCCGTATGGTTTGTTAGTCTNNTCATACCAACCTGCAACATGAGCATCTCCTGAAAGCGCATGGCACACCATAATAGCATTGCTTTTTTCTTTATTAAGTTTTCCATAGGTTTCATAAGCTATCTGGGTGTTTTTAAGCCTTTTTCCACTCTCGAGGATCAAATCATCGGATAGTGAATGAAACTTAGTTTCTACAATTCCGATTGATTCGTTTTTCATTAGTTTTATCCCCTAATATTTATTATTCCAGATCTATTAAATCTGGTGTCTACAACTAAATCTTTTTTCATTCGAATATTTTATAAAAACTTTTGACATATTCCTAACCTACTATATTTTTCTTTTAAATTATATAATTTTAATATATCATCTTAACTATGTCCAGATTTTGATAGTGCTTGGTCAATATCTGCTATGATATCCTCAACATCTTCTAATCCTATTGAAAGTCTTATAAAGTCTTCAGTAACACCTGTTGTTTCCTGTTCTTCTTTGGTTAACTGTTGGTGAGTAGTAGATGCTGGATGGATTACAAGGCTTTTGGCGTCTCCAATATTAGCCAAATGTGAAAGTAGTTCGGTATTTTCAATGAAACGTTTTCCAGCATCCAAGCCACCAGTAATACCAAATCCTATCAATGAACTGTAACCTCCTTTCAAGTATTTTTTAGCTAACTCATGGGCAGGATCATCTTCAAGTCCGGGATAACTTACCCAGTTTACAGCTGGATGATCATTGAGGAATTCAGCTACTATATACGCATTTTCAGAGTGTTTTTGTACCCTTAATTCGAGTGTTTCCAGTCCCTGTAAGAACAGAAAGGAGTTGAATGGACTTAAAGCAGAACCAAGATCACGTAGGAGCCTTACTCTTGCTCTGATAATATAAGCAATGTTACCTAAGTCTGGGAAGTCCCCAAAGGTTTCCCAGTAGTTTAAACCGTGATAACTCGGATCAGGTTCGGTATATTGTGGAAATTTTCCATTACCCCAGTTAAAGTTTCCAGAATCAACAATAACTCCACCAATGGAAGTACCATGTCCACCTATGAATTTTGTCGCAGATAATACAGTAATATCTGCTCCATGTTCAATGGGTTTAACTAGACCTACACCTGTGGTGTTATCAACAACAAATGGAATATCATTTTCATGGGCAATTTCGGCAATACCCGAATAATCAGGAACGTCTAACTTAGGGTTACCTATAGATTCTGCAAAAATTGCTTTGGTTTTGTCGGTAATACCATCTTCAATAGCTTGTAGATCTGTAGATTTTACAAAATTCACTTTACGACCAAGTTCGGGAAATGTGTAGTTGAAAAGTTGATAAGTTCCACCATATAGGTTGTCTGCAGATAATATTTCATCTCCTGGCAAACTGAGGTTCAAAAGGGAAAATGTGGTTGCAGCCTGACCTGAACCTACTGCTAATGCAGAATTTCCTCCTTCTATTGCCGCTATTCGTCTTTCGAAGATATCGCTGGTAGGATTCATAATTCTAGTATATATATTACCAAATTCTGCAAGGGCGAAAAGATTAGCGGCATGATCTGTGTCTTTGAAAACATACGAAGATGTCTGATAAATTGGTACTGCCCTAGATCCAGTAGTAGGATCTGGCTCTTCCTGTCCTACATGTAGTCCTATTGTAGCTAAGCCTGGCCCATTCCATTCTTTAATTTTTTCTTCTATTGATTCTTCTTTTTTCCCGTTTAACTTATGTTTTAAGTTGTTCAATATTGATTCCTTTTCTTCTGGCATTATTTTATCTCCTTTTTATTAAATAATTTTCCTAAGACACGACCATATCTGTGTTACATTTAAAAATTCTGTTAAAGCCATTCACGGGTTTGTATGAATTTCAAATTTATTCAATAATATGGTACCGGATCTAATTTTCGAGTGGTGTTCAATTTAAATCCATAGTAGAGTTATAAATATTAAATAACGTACCACATGAAAATATAACAATTGTTATAATTTTATTATATTTATACTTTACTTCTAACTATCAAAATTAAAGAATTAATTGATTTCAAAATCAAGTATAACAGTGTGTTATAATATTAAAACAGGATAATCTTTGAAGACAACATTCCATAACATTTATATTTTAACAATTGTTATATAACTTTGGTGATAAAATGAGCATGACTAAAGAAATGATCGATGCATTAGAAAAAGATCTTGTTTTTCTTTCTACAGCTAGTCCCGATGGAATTCCCAACGTTGTTCCTATAGGATTTGCTAGACCTATTGATGAAGATACCATCTTGATTGCGGATAACTATATGAATAAAACACGCCAGAACCTTGAAAAAAATCCCAGGATATCTCTGGTTACTAAAGATGCAACTAAATGCCCATATCAGTTTAAAGGAACAACTGAAATATTTGAGTCTGGAAAGTATTTTGACATAGTTACAGAATGGGGTCAAAACGCCATGACAAAGCTCACCCCTAAAGCTGCAGTACTCATGAAGGTTGAAGAAATATATTCAATTCAGCCAGGTCCAAATGCAGGTAAGAAAATAGAATAAAGAATTAAGTGGTTACTATGATAACCATTATTCTTTATAATTGATTTTTACCTTGAATTAATTTTTTTAAATAATAATTTTTATTTAAATTATATTTAGAATGTATATTTTATAGACAATAAAATCTTAAAAAAGAAATTGAAGTACAGAGATTCTTGGATGTTATGCAAAAACTATTTATATAACAATTGTTAATCTAGATATTGCTGAAGTAATAATCTAAATGAAGTCAGTTTTTGCCGAGATGACCGAGCGGCTAGGTGCGTGGCTGCAAACCACGATACTTGGGTTCAATTCCCAATCTCGGCCTACATTTTTTATTATATCAAAAGTTACAGCTAAAAATTAATGAATTTTAATACCTATCAGAAATACTAAAATCTTTAATATAACATCGTTGTAAAAAAAAAATAATTTAAATATCCTATAGGAAAACTAATTACTTTTCCAAATTATTTATGTTTATAAGCTAATTATCAGGAATAGTGAAACCTATGATAAAATTGTACAACACCATGACCCGAAGGAAGGAAATATTCAAACCAAAAGAAGGGAACAAAATCAGGATGTTTGTTTGTGGGCCAACAGTATACGATCATTCACACATAGGGCATGCAAGGACGTATATCTCCTTCGATGTAATTGTAAGATATCTTAAGTACAGTGGATTTACAGTATTTTATTTACAGAATATCACAGATCTGGATGATAAAATATTAAAAAGAGCAGAAGAACTTGGATCATCACCCCTGGAACTTGCAAGAAGATACGAAGAGAAATATCTCCAAGATATGAAGGTTTTGGGTGTTGAAAACGTTAATTTTTATGCTAGGGCTACTGAACATATTCCTGAAATAATTAACCAAATAAAAATCCTTGTTGAAAATGGATTTGCATACGAAACAGATAAAGGCGTATATTTCGATGAATCTATGTTTAAAGACTTTGGTAAATTGTCAAACCGCGTTTTAAAAGAATTAAATGTTCATAGGATTGGTCTTGATACTTCAAAAAGGAATCCTGGAGATTTTGCTCTATGGAAAAAGAGAAAAACAGAATCGGAAGAATTAGAAATGGTATGGGATTCACCTTGGGGTACTGGAAGACCTGGTTGGCATATTGAAGATACTGCAATTACAGATACCTACTTCGGACCACAGTATGATATACATGGCGGTGGTTTGGATCTTATTTTCCCACATCATGAAGCAGAAATAGCACAGATGGAAGCAGCTTCCAATAAAAAACCAATGGTAAAATACTGGATGCATACCGGTTTTTTAAATGTTATGGGAGAAAAAATGTCTAAATCCCTTGGAAATTTTATTACCATTAACGAACTATTACAGGAATACTCTCCAGATGTTTTCAGGTTCTTTGTACTTTCAACTCACTATAGAAGTCCAATAGATTTCAGTCAAGAAATACTACATCAATCACAACAGGGACTACAAAGAATTTACAAATTAATCGGAACTATCAACGAATTATTAGATGAAAATACTGCAATATCAATGGAAAATGACCAGGAATACATATACAAACTTTCTGAAGTCCGAAAAGAATTCTTTGAAGCGATGGACAATGATTTTAATACGCCGTCTGCATTTTCAACAATTTTTGATATCATAAGAGAAGTAAATAGAGACATAAATGATTCAAATATTTCTAAAAACGCTTTAACTAAATTAAAAGCTCTAATAATTGAATTTGGTATTGTTTTAGGATTTGATTTTTCTTTAAAAAATGAAAATGAACAAGAACTCCAAGACGATTTAATTGAACTCTTAAAGGATATAAGAAGTAAACTCCGTGAAAAAAAGGAATGGGACCTCTCTGATGAAATAAGAAGCAAATTAAAGGAACTTGATATTGTAATTGAAGACAAGTCTACCTAAACATACAAATAACAATCAATCAAATTTTAATATTATTTTAAATCCTGAAACAGTGCATTAGATTTTTTTTATTATGAGTTCTGTTTGATCAATAGGTATATTATTATGGACTTAACAATTGTTATTTAAAAGATTTTGATCAAATTTTTAAATATTGGAAAAATTTAATAAAAAAAATAAAAATAATTATTTTATGGATTTAGAATGAATAAATTGTACTGCAAGTAAGATGCAATGCTCACCCAAATTAAGTAGGGTATTAGTAATAGTCCTGCAGGTTTAGAAATGCGGTAGAACACGAAGATGTTGATAAGTATAGCTATCCAAAGTATCAGCACCATCACTAATCCTCCAAATATGCTGTGGCTTCCGAAAAAAACTAACGACCAAACAACATTTATTCCCAATTGTACAGCAAATACTAGGATGGCAAATTGCACATCTTTTCTACCTAAACCTTTTCTCCAGACTAAAAACAGAGCCGTCCCTATCAATATATATAGCGTGCTCCATATCGGTCCAACAGCCCAGTTTGGTGGGGTCCAACCGGGTTTAGCTAGGTATACGTACCATGTGGTTATCTCTTTGAGTGTGTAAAGTGTTCCCACAGCTCCAGCAACATACACAATTAATATTGAAATAATTAATTTTGGAATCTCACGAATACTAATACCATTCATCTTTTCTAAACCTCCCTTCACTTATGAAACTACTTTTTAAATGGTACTACAATAGTGATTTCCAAATGATTTCTAATAAATATTTTGTATTAGACATTAACTGGATTTTTAACCTGCTGACAAATTATGACCATTAAATAAATTTGAAAATTTTTAATTACTTCAAAATTAATATATTACTGTCTTTGATATCAAAATTCTTAGACATTTTTCAATGATATTCATATGTGATTTTTAAGAGAAAAGATGCCATAAGGATAAATTAAGTTAGGGGTTCAATAATGATTCTGGTATTATCTGATGTACATTTAGGATATGAAAGATGTAACAAGCAAGCTTTCAGTAATTTTTTGGATAAATATGATTCTGGGGATATAGATCATATGGTTTTTTTAGGTGATTTATTCGATTTTTGGCGTAGGAACAATGCCGAAATAATCACAGAAAACAATGATGTTATAGATAAACTCCTGAAACTCAATGCAAAAGAAATTAACTACATAGTTGGTAACCACGACTACTACATGTACAAATTAAGCGAAAGATACGGAGATAACATCCCATTTATAATTTCTAAGAATTTAAGACTTGAAGATGGTGGAAATAAATTTTATTTCACACAGGGATATGAATTTGAAGCACTTTACATGGAACCCGTAACACTTGAGATGTATGAGGAGTTCAGTGAGAAAATGTGCTTCAGCAAGGATATTATTGGAGATCTTGCAGGCCATATATGGTCCCTTATCCAAGGAAATGATTTAAAGGAGAAGTTGGAGAAAAATCCTCGGTCTCGATTAGAATCCACAGAAGAACTTAAAAAAATCTATAAATTTGCTATTTCAAAGGGAAAAGGTTTTCTCATGGGTATGAAATCCGATGAAACATTGGTTTTCGGACATACACATGGACCATTCATAAACAAGGAAAAAACAGTTGTTAATTCGGGTTCGTGGGTAAATGAACTATTATCAAATGAGTATCAAAATAGTTATGTGGAAATCTCTAACGGGAATTTGGAGCTTAAATTCTTTAAATTCTAATAAATATACCGCTATTGCAATATTATGATATTTTAGTAACATATTTAAGGTTTTTTTTGTTCCAACTTAATTATAATTAAGATATTCTTAAATTATTTTAACCAGTTTTCTTTCCATTTTAATTTCAATTATATCCGGTTTTTGTACTCTAACTCTTTAAAAATGATTTTAAATTGAGTTCCGCTACTAAAATCCAATTCTAATTTTCCTTCTAATTGATTTACCAGACTATTTACAAGTTGAAGTCCGAGTGTTTTTGAATTTTCCAAATCTGTACCTTCAGGTATTCCTATCCCATTATCAGCAATAATGAGTTCCATTTGATCATGGTTGGACTTGAGTTTAATGGATATTCTTCCACTCAATTTTGGAAATGCGTATTTAACGCTGTTGGTCACCAGTTCATTGATGATTAGACCTAAAGGTATGGCTGTGTCTATGTTTAGATAAATATCCTTTATATCCAGTACAGATTCAATCGAACTGTTCAAAATTCCGTAAGAATAGAATATGTCTAAAATAAGTTTCTCAATGTACTCTCTGAAGTTGATATTGTCCAGACTTGAAGACTGATAGAGTTTTTCATGGATTATTGCCATGCTTTTCACCCGACCCTGGCTTTCCTTTAAAACACCAACTGTCTCATCTAAATCCTCAAACTGTATCTGCAGATTCAACAAGCTAGAAATAATCTGCATATTATTTTTTACCCTGTGATGAATTTCTCTCAGAAGCACTTCCTTTTCGGCTAAAGAATTTTTAAGTTCTTTTTCGTCTCTTACTTTCTGTAATGCCATTGTATAGAAATGTGTTAATCTCAATATGGCTTCAAGATCCTTTTCAGTGTAATCTCTTATTGAATTGGAAATGGATATAAGACCAACTAATTCTTCTTTCAACATCACAGGAACAGATAGAAAATTTTTAACTTCTAATCCATGCGAGTCTATATATTTAGGGTGTGACTTAGCTTGGTTGGTAAAAAATCCTTCCTTAATGTTTAAACCATGGCCCATAAGACCTTCAGATATTTCATCTTCCTTCAGTTTTAAAAATGGTGCCTGGTATTCTTTATGGGGTATAGATGGTATCATGGATAAAACAGCCATATCGTGAGTATCGGGGATTATCTCTCCCACAAATCCCATTGTGCTTCCGGTTAATTTTAATGATTCTAAGAGTATTGTGTCTGCAATATCTTCCAGACTGGTTTGTTTGGAAACCAGAGGAGTATATAGTTTATTTAATGCCTGATTGACTTCCAATTCCCATTTGAGATCCTCATTCTGTTTTTTTTGTTCAGTTATGTCAACTATTGAGCTGATATATTCCTGAACTCCTGGAATTTTGTCTACGGTAATTTGTGCATTTATTATTTCACCTTGACGATTTGTGAATCGGGTTTCATACTGAGACGGTGCCATTTCAGGATCCTCTTCCCTCTGTTGATGGTAATGTATCATCAGTTCAATATCTTCAGGATAAACAAATTTCATCCAGTTCATATGCCCCTCAACTTCCTCCCGGCTGTAACCTGAAAGATACTCAGTCTCCGAATTCATCATGGTGATGATGCCATCTTTATCATATATAATGGTTGCTGCTCCAGTATTCTCAAAAATAGTCCTGTATAAATTTTCAGATTTTCTCAAAGCATCTTCTGCTTTTTTACGGGCAGTTATGTCCATGAACATGCCTGAAAGTGTATCATCTTCTAAAATGGCACTCACCAGCACATTAACTGTTTGTCCATTTTTTCCAACAGTTTCCATTTGATAATCGGTTACTTTGTGTTCTTTTTGAAGTTTATTTATTAACCGGAGTCTGTCCTCCGGATTCTTGTACAGTTCTTTGATACTGTGCTCCATCATCTCCTCTACACTATCGTAGCGGAAAATATTTACCATAGCATAATTGACAAATATGATGTTGCCATCTATGTTGGTTTTAAAAACTCCTACACTGGAGTTATCAACCAGATCCCCATAATTCCTTTCTGTTTCTTTTAAAGCTTTTTCTGCTTTTTTCCGTTCTCTTATATCCCTGGCGATAGATAGTATATATTTTCCTCCCCTCATAGTGAATAGATGGGTATTAATCTCTACAGGTAGTGATTTACCATCTTTAGTTAAGTGTAGGGTTTCAAAAGTTGTTTTTTGTTCATTGAAAAGCTTTTCCATATTCAAAGGTATTCTGGAAATGTTTTTAGGGTGGTCAATGTCCCTCGGACTCATACGAGTTAGTTCTTCTCGAGTGTAACCTAAGTTTTCACAGGCAAGATCATTCACTTCCAGGAAGTTACCAGGAGATTTGCCCTCCAATTTATGAAGGAACATGGCATCGTTTGCGTTGTAAAATACCTCACGAAACTTTTCTTCACTCTCTTTTAGCTTTTCTTCAGTCTTTTTCCTTTCAGTAACATCTTGAATTGTCCCATAAGCAAAAGCGTCATGATTTTCGGTGGCCTTGACAATTCTGATACGAACAACCATGTTACGAGTCTTCCCATCCCCGCGGATAATCCTGTGTTCTAATTCTGTTCCAAAAACAGAACTTCCGGTTTGTAAAGATTTTTTCATGGCCTCTGAAATAAATTGAATATCATCAGGGTGTATAAATTTATTAAAATAATCTTCAGCAGACATTGTGTAACCGCCTTCCATATCTGCTGATGTACCATACATAAAATAGAAGCGATCATTAAAGAGATACTCACGATTAGACAAGTTAAATTCCCAACTTGCCAGATTTGCCATCTCCAAAGCATTCTTCAATTGAACCTGATTCTTCATAAGTGCTTTTTCAGCCTTTAAAAACTCATCAATATTTTCAACCATTTAAAATATGCCCCCATAATCAAATTCTGAAATCCCACAACTAAAAAATGAAAGAGCGATTTTTATGTTTTATTTTAATATTTTTAAATAAAAACTTAATTGTATTATTCTTTTTATCGAAATGTTTTTATGATAAATTTTTTAAAGTAATGTATTTTTTATTCATACCTATTCAACACTAGTTATAATAGTTATATGTCCTAATTAAATTATAATTCTGAAGTAATAGTTACGAATATTTGGTTAAGAAAATGGGAATCATAAAAAAAGTATCATTAACAATTTTAGTAATTCTGATTGTCATTTTGGGCTTAGTAGCTGTACAAAATATTATTGGAAACAATAATTATTCCCAATCGTCCAGTTTAACTTCCCAATCTGCAGATTCTGTAGTTTACATTCAAAATGGGGTTACAGGTCAGGTCACAATAACAGATCCTTTCCTAAACAGAACAACTAATATCAATATAATCTATTATCCATTGGATACAGGATCAGGGTTTATTGTTAACAGTAATGGATATATTATAACTGCATTACATGTTGTTGGTGATCTTGATTCACTTAACAATCAAACACTTAAAACAATGGATAACAGCGATGTCCAGCGTTACATTGAAAGAGCCGCCGTTAAAGGTTATGTATCTGAGTACAACCCGGATTTAAGCTATGAACTGGCCAATAATGTTTCTGGTAACTCTCACCTACATCTTGATCTAAATACCACAACGGCTATCTTAAATCAAAAAAACCTTCTGAAAGTCCAATCAGCACAACAGCTAATAAAAGTTAATCTACCAGGAACAAGTAGTACAAGTCTCAATGCAAGTATAGTGGATGTTGGAAATCCCAGTACAGATGATGATGTAGCACTTTTAAAGATAGAAACCTCCCTTAAAAACCTGCCTAAACTATCGGTTAATTCAAAAAATCCAGGAATTTTTGAAGGCGTCCATATATATGGGTATCCTGGATTAGATAATGCAGTTAATTCAAATTATAATCCCTCCTTAGTAACTCCCTCCTCATCATCAGGGTTAATTACATCAGAGACGTTCAAAAACGGCTCAAATTCAAATACGTTCGATTTCAGTACCATATATGAAAACATAGAAGACTGGTACAATGTAATTTTAACCCCAAAAACATCCCCTAACAACACATTATATTATGGAACAACTGCAGTGACAACAAGTGGTTACAGTGGAGGTCCTGTTGTCGATTCCAAAAACAACGTGCTGGGGATAATAATATTCAGTATAGGATCTGAAGATGTGTTCAAACAGGATCTCAGAATAACATCAAGTCTGTTCCTTTCTTCACAGAACATCATCAAGATATGCAAAAAAAATAACATTCCCATAAAAGTAGTGTGATTAAAAAAAATACTAGGTAAATGAAGAACATAATTAATTACTGAAAATGGATGTTCATAAAGTTTGGATGAAGGAGAATTCAGTATATGATTATCATCAAATCTCCGTATCAACTAAATGAGACTCTCGGTCGGTTACTAAAGGTACTTGTTGAACATGATATGACGATCTTTGCAATAGTTGATCATTCAGGTGGAGCCGCTCAATTTGATCTTTCAATGCCAGATACCAAACTTATTATTTTTGGTAACCCTAAAGGAGGCACAGATCTTATGTTAGCTGATCCAAATTTTTCTATAGACTTACCTCTTAAGATAGTATTAAGAAACAATAAAAACGTAACGGAGATATTCTACCAATCAATAGGAGAATTAGCTACAAGATATGATGTAACAGAGCTCAATGATGATATTAATAAAATGGATAAAAATATTGAGATGTTAATAAATAGTGTGATTGAAAAATAGGATCTTGAATCCATTACTTATTTTGGATAAGATATATCAATAATTATTATAATTTTAAGATTTGGCGTAAACTGTAACTTACTTTAGGGGGATTACTTTTGTTGTACAGAAATTTTGGAAAAACAGGTAGGAAAGTTTCAATACTCGGCTTTGGATGCATGAGGCTTCCCATATTGGATGGGAGACCTGACAGAATAAATGAACCCCTTGCAACTGATATGCTTCACCATGCAGTTGATCATGGTGTAAATTATGTTGACACAGCCTATCCATACCATGGAACTTCTGCTTATGAGGGAGGCATGAGTGAAATATTGGTTGGAAATGCATTAAAAGGTGGATACAGGGATCAAGTATACCTTTCAACTAAACTACCCACCTGGCTTGTTCAACAGAAGGAAGATATGAATAACTATCTTGATAAACAGCTCAAACGGCTTCAGACAGACAATATCGATTTTTATTTGCTTCACGGTCTTAACAGGGATTTTTGGGATAATTTAGTTGATTTTGATGTCTTTGAGTTTCTGGATTCTGCCATTGAAGATGGAAGAATTGGATACGCTGGTTTTTCATTCCATGATGAATATGATTTTTTCAAGGAAGTTGTAGACTCATACAACTGGAGTTTTTCTCAAATCCAATATAATTACATGGATGAAGAATTTCAGGCTGGTAAGGCCGGTCTTGATTATGCCTCATCAAGGGGTCTGGGAACCGTGATCATGGAACACTGAAAGGTGGCTGTCTTACAAATAACGTTCCCTCTGATGTTCAGGCTATATGGGAGAGTGCTGAAGTCCATAGAACTCCTGCTGAATGGGCTCTGCAGTTTCTATGGGACCAACCCGAAGTAAATGTGGTTTTAAGTGGCATGAGTACCATGGAACAGGTTATTGAAAATTTAAAAACCGCAGAAAATGGAAACGTTCACACCCTAACAGATAATGAGTTGAATTTATTTGATAAAGTAAAAGAAATTTACAATGAAAGGATTCATGTACCTTGTACGCCTGCAATTATTGCATGCCCTGTAAAAATGGGGTGGATATTCCGTTAAACTTTAGCCTTTTAAATGATGTTTATATCTACCAGAACATGGGAAAACCATCAGGAAATTACTCCTTCCTATCAGCAAAAAAAATGAGTGCTTCATTTTGTGATGAATGTGGCGAATGTGAGGAGAAATGTACTCAAAACATTCCTATAAGAAAATATCTTAAAGAAACCCGTGAAACCTTTGAAAAGTAATGAATGGAGAAGTTTACCTTTAAAAAAAATAATTTTTTTTATTTTATTTTAGAGCGTTGAAAACAGCATCAATTAACCTGTAGGAGTTTTTAGAAACATCAGAGTTTCCAAGCCATTCCGGAATCTCGTAAACAAATACAGGAGTTCCGGTAGCAACAATTGGATCGTCAATCTGTGTAATTGATGATCCTTCAGGTTCTTGATTGGTGTTTCGGGTGTAGTAATTGAAATCTGGGAGAATTTTTTGGACTGATTGACCCAGGGCTACTGATTTTGCATCCATACTAGGAGTTGCTATGTAATAGCCATTACCATAACCCTGTTCATGGTCATGTACAATTATTACCATGCTGTAATCTGAATTTTTAATGTCGGGTATCACATATTGAGCCACCAGATCTTGACCATTTTGACGACCAGCAGTGAAGTCTTGAGGATCTAGGGTTACGTTCACTTGATAATTTACAATTTCAACGTTGTGAGTTTCTGCATATGATTTAACAACATCGGGTACCACTTCTTTAGCTGATAATTCCCTGGGATGCATTCCTGTTACAACTGCAATTTTAGGACCAGATACTCCAGGATGAGTATAAACTATCTTACTAACAGAACCAAGATTGTTAGATCCCAAAAGGGTGGATGTGTTTTCGATGTTGACCCATGAATATGCTAAAACAACTGTAACAGCAAAGATAATGAGAACAATAAGAAATTTAGATTTTAATCCCCTTCTCTTGGTCTTTTTAGGATATTTATTCCTGTTATTATAATCATCAAGGTTGTTGTAAACCTTTAATACTCCACCACAGTCACACGTGGGATAAAAATCTTCTGGTGATTCACCTGGTTGAAGCTCATAACACTTCTCACATTTATCACAGCATAAATAAGTCACAACGATCCTCCAATAAGTATAAATTGAAAACATCAATTTATTTTATTACTAACATCTTGTTTTAGTTCTATTTATATTAAACGGAGAAAAACTTTTGGCATTATATAAGAATTAAAACTATTTCATACTCCATATTCACCATAATGAAATCTTTGAAAGATTTTCGGCAATACATGACAATTTTTTAAGGTTTTAATTATTTATAATTCTCTCATTTTATAATGTGAATCATGAAATTCTGCGTATAAAATTTCTCAAATGCATATTAAATGAGCTAAAAACGGCTCCTGTGAAGGCAGCCTTCTACAGCAAGATCTTGCACATTCCTTACAGTAGCCCCTACATAATTCAATATCTTTTCTAACAGTTTCTATTTCAGTTCTTGGAGCGTATTTCACATATATAGGAATACCTAGTAATATAAGAACAATTCCAGTCATAATTTGATTAATAGAACACTGAGACATGATATAGGTGGTGATTATAATTCCTAAAACTGGTATAGCCCTCGGAAGTTTAATGCCACCACCAATATTCTTTCGAAGTGGGAATAGGGATATGCATGTGATTAAGTAGCAAAAGAGCATCGTAAAAACTGAAAGGATAATTAATTGGCTTATGGTACCGAATATAGCAGCTATTAAAGTAATGGTACTTTGTATTAAAAGAGCAATATATGGTGTGTTGTATTTTAGATGAACTTTTGCAAAAAAGTGTGGAAACAAACCATCTCCTGCCATTGCATAGGGAATTCGTGCTGAACAAAGGATACCTGCTTCATCAGAACCTGAAATAGAGAAAAGAGCACCTATTGTTAAAATAATAGCCCCTAAAGTTCCTATAATAGCAAATCCTGCTAAAGATAATGGTGAGGTTGCTTTAGAAAGTTCCATCCATGGCACGGCTCCTAAAACCACAAAATTAGTTATCACATAGAATAATGTGATCACAGTCATGCCCACACCTATAGCTAGAGGAATAGTCTTTTTAGCATCAATTATCTCATCAGCAGGAACAGTAACCAGTTCAAATCCTATATAAGCCCAAAATATAAGTACTAATGCACTTCCCAAACCACCAAACCCTAATGGAACAAAGGGTGTGAAATTAGCTGCAAGGATAGAGGGTTTCATAATAAAAAAGATAATTCCTACCAGGGTGAAAAACAATATAGGTGCAATCTTCAGTACAGTAAGTATATCATTAGCTTTTCCAGCTTGTTTAACACCAAAAAGATTTATAACTGTTAGCAAAAGGACAAATAGAATTTTAATTATTATTTGAACAGATTGAGGCATGTTTGGATAAAAAAAGCAAGATAAGCCACAAAAGCCAGTGGAAATACTGCTATTGCACTCCATTCAGCTATAAGAATAGACCATCCAGATAAAAATCCCCAGAAATCTCCAAAAGCCTCTCTTGCATAAGCATAAGGTCCACCGACCTTGGGAATAATGGAAGAAGCTTCAGCAAAGCATAAAGCTATGGTAATAGCCATAAGTCCAGCTATGATCCATGCCAAGAGTGATACGGTCCAAGAAAACCAGCTCCAAATGAAGCAGCTATGTAAATATCAGCACCTACAATGGCACCAATAACCAGATTCATGACCTCAAAAAGACCAAGGCCATCTTTCAATCCTGCCAAAACATCACCACAATTTATTCTTATATTATTTAACAATTGATACTGAAATACTGCCTTCAAATTTCTATTCGAATTATGGATTTATTCTTATTATAAAAAGCCCAACGATTGTATAATATAGTTAAAGGAATCAGAGTTGTCCTATTCATTAAGAAAAATGAATCACTTCCAATTTGTGAGTATCTCCTCCCTGTTGAAAGTAATTGTACTTATGTAGAATAGAACCAAATCAATCACCAATAATATGCCTGAAATGATCAACAAGTTATTAATGTGAAGTGAAATGAATCCAATTTGACTCAAGATATAAACTCCAAAAAACGGAATAATTACCAATTGTCCTAACTGCTGTGCAGAGCGTACATCGTTAACCCTAGAAGATATTATAACTCCCAGCTCAACAGAAAGTATTGAAGCAAGGGGAGTAATAATCAATATCATTATTGCAATGTCCCAGTTTGGAAAATAGAAATAGCCTAATGTTTTGTAAGTCATTATATCAGTGAGTACCATGAATATTACCAGACCAACATAGATTGAGATGATAGTGGGTAAAAACGCTGCGAAACATTTTCCCAATAAAATTTCACCATCTGTTGTTGGAGTTGCAAGAAGAGGCTCAATACTCTTTTCAACCTTTTCACCAATTAAACTGTAAGATGCTATCACAGTTGTAAGAGATGCTGCCAATATTATAAAGAAAAAAGAAAATGAATTTAGAAGTTCTGAAAGTAAAACTGGAGGAATGCCCTGACCCGAACCGATTGCAATGGGTAGGCTTATCGAAACCACAAATGGTAAAAGAACTACAGAATAGATAACGCTCTTTTTATTTCTGAATACACTAAAGTCCTTGGCTGCTATAACCCATGATTTCCAGA
Organism: Methanobacterium sp.; assembly: GCA_003162115.1. Classification (GTDB taxonomy): domain Archaea; phylum Methanobacteriota; class Methanobacteria; order Methanobacteriales; family Methanobacteriaceae; genus Methanobacterium_B. Next base: position 3,309 of record PMMV01000107.1, on the reverse strand, counting down.
GTTTCATTAGCTTTTCCTCACAAATTTCAGATACGCGTCTTCCAACGTTGGACTAAGCTCGGTTACGTATTGAACATGACCACCCGCGCCGACTATAGCATTCACAATGTTCGGATTATCCAATTCAGGATTTACTACATCAATAGTGAGTTTGTTGTTATTATGGACGATCTTCCCTAAAGATAATTTATCCAGTGCTTTTAAAATCACTTTATTTACTTGCTCTAACTGAATTACTGTCTTTTTACCCCATACAGACTCTTCAAGCTCTTCTGGAGTTCCTATTGCCCTCAGTTTTGTGTTTAATATTCCAATTTTGTCACATAACCTTTGAGCTTCATCAAGGTTATGTGTATTAAGGAAAATAGTTTTCTTCTCTTCTTTTAACTCGAGTATAAAATCCCTTACTATTTTGGAAGATTCTGGGTCTAGGTTTACTGTTGGCTCGTCAAGGAACAATATTTCAGGATCATGAATGAGGGCACGTATTACAGCAAGTTTTTGTTTCATTCCTTTAGAAAATGTCCCAACCTTGACATCCCTTTTATCCCAAAGTTCTAACATCCTGAGCAAACGCTCAATATTTTCTTTCCTTCGCTGTTCTGGGCATTCATACAGCTTCCCATAAAAGTCAAGATTTCTATATGCACTTAATTCCTCGTAGAGACCTACGTTATCGGGTACCAATCCAATAATCTTCCTGATCTTCAATGAATCTGAATCGTTACTTACATCATAATCTGCGATATGGGCTTCTCCACTAGTTTTAGATATTAGGCAGCTAAGCATCCTTACAGTAGTAGTTTTCCCAGCACCATTTGGTCCAAGAAACCCGAAAATCTCCCCTTCATTAACATGAAAAGTTATTCCATCCACTGCCGTCACATCACCAAACACACGGGTAAGATTCTCAACATCAATCAAAACGCATCAACCCACAGGTTTAGATACTCCTTATAAGGAGAGTTTAAAGGATTTTCAATAAAGATATATTCGTTACTCATAGCGATTGTCCTGGTTTTGATACTTTATATACTTTTAATGCCCCAGGATCTAATTTTTTGAGGAAAAAAAGAAATTTTTGAAAGTTAATTTATAGAAAATTTTCCTGTTTCCTATTTATTTTCTTTAGGTTTTCCAGACTCCATGTTTTCTGTTTTTAAGAAGTTAGAAATGTCACTTATACTGTTCATGAGTGGAGCAGGGAATATTATAGTTGAGTTTTTCTCAACAGCTATCTGGTTGAGAACTTGCATTATCCTGAGCTGTAATGCAATTGGATGTTGGGATATGATGTCCGCAGCATCTCCCAACTTAGCAGCTGATAAATATTCACCATCAGCAGCAATGATCTTGGCTCTTTTCTCTCTTTCAGCCTCAGCTTGTAATCCTATTACTCTTTTCATGTTTTCCGGAAGTGTAATGTCCTTTATTTCTACTGTGGTAACACTGATTCCCCATGGTTCGCTGTGATTGTCTATGATCTCCTTGATCTTCTGGTTAATTTTTGGTGTTTCCGAAAGTATCTCATCCAAGTTGAACTGTCCAACAACGCTTCTAACTGTTGTTTGAGATATCTGGTTTACTGCTCTGGTGTAATTTTCGACCTCAACAACTGCTTTGTATGGATCCACAATTTTAAAGTAGGCAACTGCAGCCACGTCAATTGAAACGTTATCTTCGGTTATGATTTTCTGGGATTGGATGGGCATGGTAATAATCTGAAGTGAAGGTTTAACCATACGATCAACTAAGGGAATTATTAACCTTAATCCAGGTTCTTTAATCCCTATAACCTTTCCTAAACGGAAAACTACCCCTCTTTCGTATTGATCGACTATTCGAATTGAAAGTCCCAAAATAATTAAGATGATTATTGCAACAATGATCAAAGTTAATGGATCCATTCTTTTTAACCCCCATATCTAAAGTTTCAATTTATATTATGGTCTTTAAACGTTTTATAAATTATTATTAAACTCATCTAAAAATCGAAATGCATTTCTATTTCATTATTTTCTTAAATAGACGAAATAAATCTCCCAGATAATTACCTTTCAAGAGATGAAAGTTGCATTTCAAACATCCCCCTATTAAAAAGGCCAGTTCTAAGATTAGATCTCAATTATCTATTTTTAAGGGAAAAAAGCTTCAAAAATTATAAAATAAGGTGAAATTTTAAAATTTACCATTTAATTTTTCCATTCTTCTAGAGGTTTGATAGGTTCAATTACATCCCAATGTTCAACAAACTTACCATTTTCCATCCTAAAGAGGTCATAAAAAGAAACGTAATCTCCACTATACCTTCCTTCGCTTACCGATAATACAAAGTTTCTTTCATTTAATATCATATGGTTTCTGGTAAACTTCATTTCCTGGCCATTTTTGGCCATTTTTTCTAATCCTTTAAGGAGTCCTGAAACTTTTTTATTAATTATATGCATTGCTATTTTTTTTGGATCTAGAAATAACGAATAAAATCTTAAAAATTAAATTTGTTCCATTTTTTTCTACGATACAACGATTCCAGATCATAATCAACACGTTCTAAAACCTCATCTGAACCGTTACATTCCNNTTAACCCATTCTGGCATGATTTTTTCAAAGGTTTTTCTCTTGAAATTTCAGTCCCCACAAGAGCACCTTTTTAACAATACATTCTTCATGCCTTTTTCGTGAAAGAAATTCAAAAATTTCTATTCACTTTATACACATACTTTGTAAATTATCATTAATAAATTCTTTTATTTTATAGTGAATAGAATGTAATAGAGTTGATTAGAAAGTTACTATATTATTTCACAGAAACATTCATTTAAGAGTTAAATCAATATTTTACAGTAATTTATTGATTAATAACTTTATTTATTATATTTTAACAATTTTTGTAATCTTAGAATATATATTTAGTATTTAAATCAGTATTTAAGGAGTTTAGTGGTAAAAAATTATTTGAAGTCTTAAACTGCATTAAACTCAAAATTGAATAATTAATAGAGTTTAAAAAGCATTAAATATTTAATATATATTTATATCATAATAATAAACTTTATTTGAGGTTATAATTCTTTAAAAAGACTGATTATTTATTTAAAAAAATAAATTTCCAATTTAACAAATTTTTGTGAATAATAGCACATAAATGAATTCTATTTATAAGGTGTATGTGATTAATCGTATAAAATTTATCCTCATATTATTTTTTAAAACAGATTGATAAAATAATAGGTTAGATACATTGTGAACGGATATGAAGAGATTATTAGAATAATTATACCCATTTAGTTAATTAGCTTAAGAAGGAA
>PMMV01000002.1:7984-8148 GCA_003162115.1 Methanobacterium sp. | reverse complement strand
CCTGCTATGAAATCTGGTGCTGCCAGGAAATAGAAGTGGAGTGCATGTGAGTGCATATAAGAACCCCAGTTCATTAATTCCCTCATTTTGTATGCAGTTGGTAAAATTTCGTCGTCTTTAAATCCAAAACACTGATCTGCAGCTTTTGCAGCGGCTAAGTGGTG
>PMMV01000002.1:0-7830 GCA_003162115.1 Methanobacterium sp. | reverse complement strand
GCACTTATCATTTTTGCGCCCTGATCTGTTACCTTAGCTGTTGGTCCGTAGCATCCTCTGCACTGAATACCAATGGTTGGGCATTCTGCTCCACAAATTGATGTTGTTGATGGTCCCATGCATATCAGTCCCTGGGGTACCAGACACATTTCTTCTTCTGGTCTTCCAAGTTCGAACTGCCTAATGATCTTGTCCATAGCCATTCCTTCTGGTGGTTTCTCTCTTGGACATACTTCACAGAGGTTGGTTGTTGGTAAACTTGCTGGTTCACCTGTTAAAAGTCCCACAAGCACTTCTGCAAGAACATCAGATCGTGTAGGGCAGCCAGGTAATGAAATATCCACATCTATTGCTTCTGAAAGTGGTCTTACCCTGCTTTCAAGTTTTGGTACATCTTCAGATGGTATTATACCCTCTTCGTTGTAGGTACTTGCTGAGTTGACGTAAGCTTCTTTTGTAAGTTCGTCAACTGTATGCAAGTTTCCTAGTCCAGGTATTCCACCATACACCGCACATACACCGTATGCTATGACGATTTTTGCTTTTTTCCTTAGCATTTCGGCAAGTTCACGGTTTTCTTCGTTACGAATTCCGCCTTCTATTATAATAACATCCAGATCATCTGGAACTTCATCATATTTAACATCCATGAGAACAGGGCTGAATTCGAAATCTGCAAGTCCCATCACATCTATTATTGCTTCATGTATATCTGCAATAGACAGGTGACAGCCTGAACATCCACATAGCCACATGGTCCCTATCTTAGCTTTTTCTGCCATATTATTTCACTCCTCCGCTTATGCTTCAACTGATAGTTGTTCCTTGAGTGGGGATTTACCCAGTCCTTTTATACGGGTCACCATCATATCAACGGTATTCGCGAATTTTTCTCCTTCTGATGCAGATATCCAGTCGTGGTAAATTCTTTCCCTTCCAATTCCTAGGTCATCTGCTAATTTGTAGATTAATCTCATTCTTCTATCTAATTTATAGTTTCCTGCGTCGTAGTGACAGTCACCGTGGTGACATCCTGCTACAATTACACCATCTGCTCCCTCACGGAATGCTTTAAAAACAAACTGTGGTTCTATACGTCCAGAGCACATAACTCTTATTACACGTACGTTTGGAGGATATTGCATCCTTGCAGTACCAGCGGTGTCAGCTCCCCCGTAGGAGCACCAGTTACAACAAAACATAACGATCTTCACATCATCCTCAGCCATAGAGTTTCCTCCTGATTTATCAATGTACCATCAACTTCACCAATTCCGGTGACTTATTAATGTACATTATATGGATAGCAAAATAGTTATTATAAAGGTTACTCAAAGAACAATTCCGAAAAGCATATATATTAGAATATTAATCGATTTGTTTTCATTACTTCCAAGATCAGATATGAAATGTTCTAATTATATAATCTAAGAGAAGTTTTTAGATTATAATTTATATTTAAAAAATTTTTAAAATAATAATTACTTTTTAACTTTTTTATATGATATTAAGAACATTTAAAAAAAATTAATTTTTTTTTATCTTAATACTTATTCAAGAAAAATTAGATATTTTAGAATTTTTTAATAATACATTAAAAGTAACAATGTTAATTTTATGGGATATTAAACATTATTAAATAAAACAAAATACAGAAAAAGTGTTTGAGTAAAAGGAATTAAAAATAAAAAGTTGGTGGTTAGACTGCTGCTTGAAATAACAGATCTGGCTGTAGAAGTCAATGGAAAAGAAATATTAAAGGATATAGATTTATATATAGACAAAGGCGAGACACATGTTCTTCTAGGACCAAATGGAAGTGGAAAAAGTACTCTTTTCATGGCAATGCTTGGTTTCCCGAAGTACCGAGTGATTAGGGGAGAAATAATATTCAAAGAGGAAGATATAACCAACATGACAACCACCGAGAGGGTTGAACTCGGTCTTGGTGTGAGTTTCCAGAACCCGCCTGCAATTAGGGGAGTTAAACTTAAAGACTTGCTTAATATAGAAAGCAGTAAGAAAGGGTCTAAACCCGCATCGGAGGAGCTTGATCCTGAAACAATTGCATTGGCTGAAAAACTTAATTTCAGTGACCAGTTCCTGGAAAGAGATGTGAACCTAGGATTCTCAGGGGGAGAGGTTAAAAGATCTGAGATCCTCCAGCTATTAGCACAAGAACCAGACTTCATAATGTTCGATGAACCTGATTCTGGAGTGGACATTGAAAATGTTGAGCTCTTGGCTGAAGAAATAAACGTACTGTTGGATAAAGACAAGAAACCAGGACTTCGTGAAAAATCAGGTTTACTCATAACCCATTTGGGCTACATTCTAAATTTTGTAGGTGCAAATACTGCACATGTTCTGATGGATGGGAGAATAGCTTGTTCTGGAGATCCAAATGAAATATTAGAAGATATTAGGAAGGAAGGATTTAAAGGGTGTGTGGAATGTTGCGGAATACACTAGAACGTGCTGAGAAAGCAAAAAAGAAAAAAGCAGCCCTTGGAGAAGACGTTGACATAGAAAAATTCGAAGGGGAAGAAGCAGGAGAACATGAAGAGATTGAATCATTAAAAGAACTACCGGATAAATACCAGAAATCCCTTCTCAAAGTAGGTGTTGATCCTTCAGAAGCTGGAAGAGCAGGATCATTTTTACAGGTGGATCAATCCAAAGTATGTAGCAACTGCCAATCAGAGGCTATAGAACTCATGGGTCTTCCACAGGCATTAGAAAAGTATGACTGGGTTAAAGATTATATGTGGAATGCTGTACCGGTAGATACAGATAAATATACAGCTAAAACAGCTCTTGGAGAGCCAGGAGGATACTTTATAAGATCACTTCCAGGTACTAAGGAAGTATTCCCAATCCAAGCATGCATGTTTATAAGCGACGAAAAGGTAGCTCAAACAGCACACAACATAATAATTGCAGAAGAAAATTCCGAACTGCATATTATTACAGGCTGTTCAACAGGCAGTGATGTACAGTCAGCTATGCATGTTGGAGTTTCAGAGTTTTATCTTAAAAAGGGTGCTAAAATAACCTTTACAATGGTACACAACTGGGCAGAGCAAGTAGAAGTTAGACCAAGAACAGGTGTTATACTCGACGACGACACAACATACATCAGTAATTATATATTAACCAGCCCAGTGAACACAATACAGACATATCCAACAGCATATTGTCAGGGAGAAAATTCTAAAGTTGTTTTCCAGTCGATATTAGGTGGCCAGAAGGATTCTGTACTTGACGCTGGTTCAAGAGCTATACTAACCGGGAAAAACTCCAGTGCTGAAATGATTACACGTGCAGTTTCCAAGGATGAGTCCCAAATATATACTAGAGGCCATCTTGCAGGAAAATCCCCTGATGTAAGGGGACATCTTGAGTGTATGGGATTGGTGCTATCAGATGACTCACTTATATATTCTGTACCCGAGCTTGAAGGAAGTTCAACCGATCTTGAACTTTCACACGAGGCAGCTGTTGGTAAAATTGCTGAAGAAGAAGTCCTTTACCTGATGTCTAGGGGATTAACAGAGGATGAAGCAGCTTCCATGATAGTGAAGGGATTTTTAAGCATGGATATAGCCGGATTACCTCCAGAATTAGCTGCTGAAACCAAGAGGATGATAGATCTGAGTATTCAGGGAATGTAAAGATATTTTTAGAAAAAAATTGGAAATTTATTTGATAAACTTCTCCTATTATTTATTTTTTTTATCGGGGTAAAATGGAAAAAATCTGCTTTTAATAATTCTTTATAAAAATATTATATTGATAAAGTGATATTTTTTTAAATGTAATAACAAAAATTAGAGTATCAACGTTAAATGGAGGAGAAATGAGAAAATATTATGGGTTTATTCTGAAATAATTATGAATTCGCCCACTTTCTCTACCTTACCGAATGGTACGAGTAAGTTTTCTCCCTTTTTCTTGGCACCTTTGATGTGTACATTCCTGCCTTTTTCAACTTTAATAACCACATCAGTTATTTTCCCGGTTTTACCGTTTATTACTAACTCCTCAAGTTCTCCGAGTATACGTGCATTGTTAGTTGCGACTTGGTATCCTTTGATCTCACTCCAGACCTTTTCTTCCCCTTTTATAAGTTTTCTCTCTTCAACGACCATAGATATCACCTATATTTTTAACCCATTATTACTCAAAACTTTCTCGAAATGTACTATATCCTCACAGCTATTAATATTTACTGCCAGTTCAATTTTCCCCAACTTGAGAACTTCCTCATCTTGTTGCTTGTTGTTACTTCTTAATATATTTAATCCCGAGGGAACAACATCTCCCAGCACAATACTGGGCTTCAAACCATGCTCCCGGAATATGTCCAAAGGAACTGCAATGCACATAGCAGATTTTCCACACCTTTCGTATTCTTTAAGCACGTGATCAATGATTTCACTCGTTATTAATGGCATATCAGAAGTAATTGTTAATATAACCTGATCTGAATTGTTTGAAAATTTTTTTGAAATAAAATATTTAAGATCTTCAACATAGCCATTTCCTGGTGTTTGAAAGACTTTTTGACCCTGAGTTCTAACATATTCTGCAGTTTCAGGGGTATATGGACTTGTTGCAACGATTATATCTGAAATTTCCTTTGAAGATGAAAGTGCTCCTATGATGTGTTGGATCATTGGGCTTCCAAACAATTCTATTAGTGGTTTCTCAGTGTTGCAATCCATTCGAGCACCCTTTCCACCGGCCATTATTAGTGCTGTTACCATTTTATAATTCCCCAATAAAAAAACAATAGTATTATGCCTTTATTCCTTATGCTGAAGCTTTTTCCTATGTCCAAGAATACAAGGACCTCCCTGACAACCACCAACTGGATTTTTTGGAGTACCTAATGAGTTCATACACCTAGCCATCATTGCAGCACCCATAGCAAGAGCGTCTGACACGAAAAGGGTTTCATTGAAATATTTTTCTGTATATTCAAATATTAATTCTGGTTTTTTACCGGTTATGCCAGCTCTACCCGTTACTCCCAGCATGGATCCTTCTTCAATCACATCTTCATTAAACGCTTCTTCTATCAACCTTTTTACAATAATTGCACTTACATGGTCCAATGTAGCGAAAAGTGTGTGTATTCCTGAGCTCTCATATATTTCATGGCCAAGTTTTACCAGATCTGGTATTTCATCTCCATTTTCACCTACATCACAACCTATAAGTGTTGTACCAGCTTCATATGCTGCTTTAGGATCCACAGGTACAGTTCCAAATCTTTCACGACCTTCAGGAACCTTTCTGATATCTACGTATTCATGAGCCTGAACTGCATATTCTTTTGCAGCTTTCCAATCTGCCCCCTTAATAATTCCCTTTTTGTAAAGGTCAAGAGCCGCTCCACCCCTTTTATCCACCATATCTGTTCCTCTTATAATAGAGTCTGAGATAGCTCCTGCTAATCCACAGAAGTTGCCAATTGTCCGGGCGTATGGTTTTTCATTGTTAGTTATACGACCTGCTAGAGTCGTTCCAAAGTCCAAGGATACGCAGGGATTTCTGAAGTCCGCCTTGGTCCACATGGAAGCTACTTTTATTCCTGCAGTTACAAGTTCTCCTTCCATTTCATTTGCAACTACTACTCTTCCTGTAGGTGGAAGAACGCTTACAACTGCTCCGTCAAACATAACTTGGTCGAGGAGTGTGAATTCTTGAAGACGTAGCGGGAAATTTTCCTTACTCATTGCAGGGGACATCTTCCTTGGTGGTATTCCTGCTTCAAGACATCCCTTTGCAAGTGCTATAATTAGATCACCCACTTCCTCAGGAGCTGCAAATCCAGCAGTAACCCCTGTAGATCTTACCACAAAATCAAGATCATCCTCTATATCAACATGGGCCTTTTTCAGAGATTCTAATATCGTGTCCCTGACCATCTCAGATACAGATTCCTTGGTAAGTTCCACCTCCCACACAGTTTCTCCAAAAACTTTTTCACCTATTTTTGGGGGCCTGATATCACGGGTCATCTTAACTGTCTTGTCAAGTAGGTAAGTACGGCAGGTGGTTAGGTTGGTAGCTGTTAAAATACATTTAGTTGTTGTGTTACCCAGTTCAACAGATGCAACAACGTAATATGTATCTGCCTTCATTGAAAGACCTGAGCCTACAGTCTTCTTCATAAAAGGTGTTGATTTTATATCTTCAGTATAAATGAAGTGGCTTTTTGCAAATATAGGCTTTGGACCCCTGCTCAGTAAATTACCAAACCGTGACATTAAAATACCTCCCTAAAATTAATTATAAGTTTTTTTATCAAAGTTTCCTAAGATTAATTCGGCACAATTATGATATAAATTTATTGTGAAATATTCTTGGATTCATACTATGAAAAACATCATGTCTACTAATGAATAATAACATAAAATTCAAAAAAATAATAAAAATTGCAGAAATTATCTGCAATTTACAATGTTTCTCCAGAATATTTTGACTTATCCTATGAATGGTTTGGCTATGGTTAGCATTATTATTATGGTCACAATAATTCCAATTACAACCATTGGTATTCCTGCCTTCAAAATCTCCTTGATTTTCACATATCCGGTTCCGTATGCCATTGCAACTGTTGGATCTGCCATTGGGAACATGAACGAAAGCGAACATGAAATAGCAACAGGTATAGCATAAATTCCAATAGGCTGACCCTGAGCAGCAGCCAAAGTAACAGCAAGAGGCACCAAAATCGCAGATAACGCAATGTTAGACATAACCTGGGTGAATACCACGGCAATAACCATCAACAACAGCATAATGGTAAGTGTAGAAACATTACTTCCCATAGCACCAATCAAATGAGTTATAATATACGTAGCAGCACCAGTATTCAATAGTGCAGCTCCAAGGGACAATGCTCCTCCAAAGAAGATAATTAATCCCCAATCCACACCTTCCTGAGCATCCTTCCAATCAATAACACCAGAAACAAAGTACAAAGCAGCACCAATCAAAGCAACCGAATAACTGTCAATACCCGTAATACCAGTCGTAACCCACAAACCTATAGTAAAGAACAGTATTACAGCAGTTATTTTCTCTTTTCGAGTAATAGACCCCATAACGTCAATTGCTTTGTTTAGGGTGTCGTGTCCTCCAACAATACCATCAACTTCAGGTGGGAAAATCCAACCTAACAATTTCCAAGTAACAAATAACATTATAATAGCAAGCGGAAATCCAAACACCATCCAATTAACAAAAGGTAAGTGAGTATACGCTGCAGCCATCAAATTGGGAGCAGTACCAATCTCAGTACCAAAACCACCAGCTAAAGAACCATACGAAGCACCTAAAACCATTGCCTTAGCAAAATTACTATTACCCTTCTCAGGCTCTTCTATACCAAACAAAGGTACAATAGTCTTAATAATTGGAAGCAACATTGCAAAAGCAACAACATTCTCAATCCAAGCAGAAAGAAGACCTGTTGAAAAAACAGCCGCAAAAATACTCATACTAGGACTAGTACCAACCTTAGACAACATCCAATAGGTAAAACGCTTCGCAAGCCCACTCTTACCAATAGCAACCGCCAAGATAAATCCACCAATCATCAAAAAGATAATAGGATTAGCAAAACCAATAACAGCACTATTAAAACTGTCAATACCCAATAAAGGCTGTAAAAACAACAACATCAACGAAGTAACAGCAAGAACCTGCGCCTCACTCGCCCACATAATAACTGCAAAAGCCAAAAGAGCAATCGCAGCATGACCCGAATAACTCAAACCCGGTAAAGGGACCAACATAACCAAAATAAATGCAATA
>PMMV01000026.1 GCA_003162115.1 Methanobacterium sp. | reverse complement strand
TTTTTATTTCTGTAGACAACATTATTTTTCGATGGGTTTCACCATAACTTCTCTCCTTCATGATAAACTTTGCATCTTCTACCGCAGGATCTTCCTTGTACATTGCAGTTAGTTCTACACTATTTTTGGAAATTCCAATGTTGATATCATCCTTTTTAACACCAGATATATCTGCTATTATTATAACAGTGTCATTTGTTTCTAGAACATCAACTAATGGTTTTTCAACAGTTTTCTTNNATATTCTTCTTTTTTTTCTACAGCTTCATCCTTAGCTTCATTTAAATTTTCTTTTACCTCTTCAGTTTTCTCTGAAGCGCCTTCTTTAACTTCTTGGATCTTTCCATTCATATCCTTCTTTTTTTCAACCATTTTTTCTTTAACATCACTCATTTTCACTTTTATATCTTCTTTTTTNNCTTTTTCTTCCATTTATATCACCCATTTATTTAAAAAAACATAAATTTATAAAAATTTACTACAAATTAATTCTAATAACAACTGTTTCAAATTTTTTGCAGTCTAATACACTTTTATGAACCTTATATTTATTGTTCTTGGTTTAAATATTTCACCGTGAAATAATATTTATAAAAANNTAAAATAAGTTAAAATAACAATATTAAAAAAATTAAAAGTTTAAAAAAATTTTAATATATCTATTTAACATAAATATAACTATTGTTATATATTAGTAGGATAATAGAAAATTCTATTAGAATCAAAAACCAATATTAAGATGTTAATTTATTTCGTCTTAAACAAAGTCTTAAAATCTCAAGATAAATCTATTATTTAATTAAGGGAGAAGGTGAATAGAATGTACAGTGAAAAAGTAATGGATCATTTTCAGAATCCCAGAAACGTTGGAGAAATCGAGAATGCAGATGGTATTGGAACAGAGGGGAACCCAACTTGTGGAGACCTGATGACTATCTACATAAAGGTCGAAGATAACATTATTACCGATATTAAATTTAAAACCTTTGGATGTGGAGCTGCAATTGCCACAAGCAGTATGATAACAGAAATGGCTGTTGGAAAAACCATTGAGGAAGCCCTTAAAATATCGAGAAATGATGTTGCAGATGAACTTGAAGGACTGCCACCAGTTAAGATGCACTGTTCAAATCTTGCAGCAGATGCTTTACGTGCTGCAATTGCTGATTACAAGATGAAACAGGCTGAAAAGGAACAAAGTGGTAAAAAATCCGACTGAAATAAATAAATTATTCCTTTTTTTATATAATGATAACTAATTTTAAGATCTAATTAAATTCCTGGTTAGTTGTAAATAAAATCTCAATTATAGTAATATTCCTAATTAAAATAAAAAATTATTTAAAAAAAAATAAATAGTTAGTAATAAATCAGCATACCTTTTCTTTAATTTAACAATAACTGCTATTAATTCTTCTCTATTCATGACACCCAATGCATCATCTAATTCATCCCAGAGCATTCCTTTAAAGTTCTCTACAAATTCATCTAATTCTTTGTCGTTCATGGTTTTGACACCTCTTTGTATATATTATTATTACGATAGAATTTATAATTTATTGAAATAGATAAAAAATAGTAAAAAAATTTATAAAAATTAATGATTATTCAGATCTTTTGAACTATAATACTGATCAATATTCATTTAGTTCGATTCTATTTAAGGTTAACAACAACATCAATAATTTCAATGTCACGGATACCGTAGTCTTTTATTACATTATCATACTCTTTCTGTACCTTCTCATCATCTAAAAATTTCTCAAGATCAATCTTTATATTTTTAAGGGCATCTTCCATTGATTCACCCTTACTTGAAATATGGAAGACCGGACAAACCGCAACATAAACATCTCCTTCTTCAACAACAGAAACAGGTAGCTGTAATATCACTTAATTACCTCCATTATACTTACTTCAATTATATAACTTAAGATATGGTCCTAATGCTATTAATATCTTTTAATCAACTATGAATTATAAAGTATTCATAAAAATATTAGAAAGTATTAAGATGTATTAGCATGAATTAAGGTGAAACTCTGGCTTAAGTATATATACTATGAAATATAATGTATTTGTACAGACAGTTTAGAATATCAATAAAAATTGCCTGTAAGATCATGTCTGTCTACCGCCTCCGTAACAGACTTACATGATAATGTTCCTGGAGTAACACTTCAGGAACTATCTTTTTTATTTTCGACCAACAACGCAATTAACAAAAGCTATTATCAACATTTTTGGGAAAAAAAACAATAACTATTTATAATTAAATAACAAGAGTAAAATATAACAAATTAATTGGATGCAATAAATAGGATTAAGGTGAACCAAAATGAGAAATGAAACTAAACACAACTACATAAGTTCGATGGATGTGAAGGATGAAAAGGGCAATATTTTAGGTGCAGTATGTGTATCACCCGCCAAAGAACTAGGGAAAAGAGACATCATTTTGATGGACGAAAATTCAGGCTCATTTTCTGTTAGAAGTACTACAGAATTAATCAATATGTTATCTAAAAAGAATGTACCTTTCGAAGAAAGAAAGCATGTATTAGACTTTTTAGCAGAGAGATTGCGATATTTAGAACAGGAAGTAACTATCAATACTTTAAAATCTATTAATAATGCTAAAAAGAAGAAAAAATAATCTAAATTTTTCATTCTTTCTAGTTTAAAATAGTTTTTGGAGTTGAAAATCAATGGCTTTGATAGGTGTCCTCATCGATGAAATGTTCGAAGATATTGAGTACACTGAACCTGCAAAGGCATTTAAAGAAGCAGGGCATTACATTACTCATATAGGTCTAAGAAAAGGTCAGCTCGTTAAGGGAAAGAGAAAGAGAACTCTTGTAAAAATTGATCAATCAATTTCAGAAGCAAAACCCGAATCTTTAGATGCTATTCTGATCCCTGGTGGATGTTCCCCGGATCATCTACGAGGAGAAAAAAAATCTATTAAATTTATTAAAGACTATTTTGAAACTGGTAAACCTGTATTTGCCATTTGTCATGCACCACAGATCCTTATTACTGCACAACTACTAGAGGGTCGTAGAGTAACAGGATGGAAATCTATCGTACAAGACATAAAAAACGCTGGTGCTATATATGTTGACCAGGAAGTAGTCGAGGATGGAAATTTAATTTCTAGTAGAGGACCTCGTGATATACCCGCATTCACAAAAGCTTCATTAAATAAATTGGAAACAATATAAATGTTATCCACAAATAAGTTCATAATCCAAAATATTGATTAATAAAATTTTCTTTGATATAAAATTCAAGCTTTTTTTTGAAATAAAATGAAAAATTAAATATGGCACTGATTTTAGATATATTTATTATCTTTAATGATACGGTTGTGGAAATTATATTGTTGAAAGTCATTTGGAATGATTTGGTAAGATTCGAACAATTAATGAAGTTAAATTCAATTTTACAATATGGAGTTGATTAGTTAATGAATCCTGGAGTAAGCAATCCAATTGAAATACTACTTGTCGAAGACAACCCTGGTGATGTTAGATTAATTAAAGAAGTGTTTAAAGACGCAAAGATCTACAATACAATGCAGGTTGCATATGATGGAGAAGCAGCAATGGAAATTCTCCGGAGGAATGATGGAAATACATCATTTCCAGATCTGATACTTCTCGATCTAAACCTTCCAAAAAAGGATGGTAGAGAAGTTTTAAGAGAAATTAAAGGGGATGATTACTTGAAATGCATTCCTGTAGTTATTCTTACTACTTCTAATGCTGAAGAAGATTTAATTGAAACATATAAAATGAATGCTAACTGTTACATCACCAAACCTGTAGATCTGGATCAATTTATCAATGTTGTGAAATCTATTGAAAATTTCTGGCTGAGTATAGTTAAACTTCCAACTAGGTGAAAAGATGGCTGAAAAAAGAATACACATTATCCTTGTTGAGGATAACCCTGGGGATGCTTTAATAATTAAAGAGATGCTTAAAGAAATCTACGACGACAATTTTGATCTCGAACATTTTAAACGCGTTGAAGACGGTGTAAACCATCTTAACGAAGATTTTGATATCATGTTATTAGATCTTAACCTTCCAGACAGCCAGGGATTTGAAACATTTAACACCATGAACAAAAATGCACCTGAATTACCTATAATAATTTTAACAGGTCTTGTTGATGAGGATCTAGCTATAAATATTGTTTCTGAAGGTGCTCAGGATTACCTTGTTAAGGGTCAGATCGATAAACAGTTGCTTTCGAGGTCAATAAAATATTCAATCGAACGTAAACACATAGAAATAGATCTGAGAAAAAGCGAAGAAAAATATCGTCTAATGGTAGAAAAAATCGAGTCAGGACTTTTCTTAATCAACTCTAAAAATGAAATTAATTATGTAAATCGTCAAATGGCAGACATGTTAGGCTACAAAACTGATGAATTGATTAATCAAGACGTATATAATTTTATTCAAAGAAAGTGTAAAGATGTCTTTAAAAAACATTTAAAAGTTAATAATAGGGGTATAGGTCAAACTTATGAGATCCAGTTTTTAAGTAAAGATGGTAAGCCATTATGGGTACTTATGTCAACCAGTCCTCTTCACAAAGTTAACGGTGAATATATCGGTGCTATTTCAATTATGACCGACATAACAGCACGTAAAGGAATGGAAAAATCTATTATGGATGCAATGATAGAAAAAGATAAGGATTTCTTTTTTATAATGGGCAATATGGTAGAAGCTGTTAAGCCATTAATTCAAAAGGAGTATGTCGAAGACTTCCAAGATAAATTCACGTAAAATACACAAATCATTAAACTATTTTTTTTATCATTATCTGAATGAAATTTAGATATTTTTAATAGTTTTAATCACCATAAGATAATTATTATTTTATATATTATGGATATGAGGATATATGAAAGCTATAGAGACTCATGGTTTGACAAAAAGATTCGATAAGATGACAGCCGTAGATGATGTGAATCTAGACGTTGATCAGGGAGAAATTTTCGGTTTATTAGGTCCTAACGGAGCCGGAAAAAGTACATTCATATCCATGTTGTGTACTATTTTAAAACCAACTTCCGGAACGGCCAAGGTAGAGGGTTATGATATTGTGAGCCAAGCATCTGATGTCAGGCGATCTATAGGGATAGTTTTCCAGGATCCCAGTATAGATGATAAATTAACTGGTATGGAAAATATGGAGTTACACGCAGATCTCTATGACGTTCCTCGTGATGTAATGTACTCCAGAATAGATGAGGTATTAAAATTAGTAGAATTAGAGGATCGTGCGTCTAGTTTTGTTAACACTTATTCTGGTGGTATGAGAAGGCGATTGGAAATAGCAAGAAGTTTAATACATTATCCACGAGTATTATTTTTGGATGAGCCTACTGTGGGGTTGGATCCCCAAAGTCGAGACCATATATGGAATTATATAAGGGATTTAAAGAAACGCGAGAATATCACCATAATTCTGACAACACATTACATGGAAGAAGCCGATAAACTCTGCGATAGGATTGCTATTATTGACAGGAGCAGGATTATTGCATTGGACACCCCCGATAACCTCAAGAGCAAAATAGAAGGTGAAACAATCATCATTGAATCCAGTGATAACAAACTCTTATCTCAAAAAGTAAACGAGGGAAAACTCGCAGATAATGTGATGGAAACAGGAAAAGAATTAATTTTAACAGTTGGAAACGCTCATACAGCATTGGCCCGTATTGTTGAATTGGCAGTATCGGTTGGTATCTACATCGACAACATATCCATAAGAGAACCGGAGTTAGATGATGCATTTATGTTCTTTACAGGTCGCGAAATTCGTGAGGGTGGTGGAGGTAAAGAACTATCCGGAATGGCAGCTAGAATGAGGGGGAGGATAAAATAAGCGAATTTAGAGGAATTGCTGCTTTATGGCGTCGTGAACTTAAACGTTTTATTCGTGACCGTTCCCGTTTAATCAGTTCGATTATAACTCCAGTACTCTGGCTTGTAATTTTTGGTGGNNTTCACATCAATATTTTTGGGAATCTCTGTAATATGGGATAGACAGTTTGGTTTTATGAAGGAAATACTTGTAGCACCCATTGGTAGAATCTCCATATTTGCGGGAAAGATGTTTGGAGTGGGTACAGCTGCTATGTTCCAGGGAATTATCGTAATTATTTTAGGATTAATTATTGGCGTACCATTAACAATTATATCAATAGGATCAGCACTTCCGTTGATGATACTTATTACAATTGGATTAACTTGTATTGGACTTATCATAGCAAGCCTAATGACCAGTTTAGAAAGTTTTGGTACAATTGTGACCTTTGTTAACATGCCAATGTTCTTTTTAAGCGGAGCATTATTTCCTGTAACCAATCTACCGGCATGGATTAAGTGGGCATTTTATATTAACCCACTTACTTATGGAGTAGATTCTTTAAGAACGGTGTTGCTGAGTGGATGGCACAGTTTAATGCCGTTGTACTATGAAATATTGATTATTTGTATATTTGATTTGCTTGTGGTAATTATTGGAACCTATCTGTTTAGTAATCGACAATAAAATATATATTTTTCTTACTCAAAAAATTATAAAGAATTTATTGGTGAAATAATGTGTGATAGCTCTAATCCCATTCAATCTATAGAAAGTTATAGATCTATTTTTAATAACAGCCTGGATGCTGTTTTATTAACCCGGCCTGATGGTAGTATTTTTTATGCTAATTCAACAGCTGAGGATCTGTTTGGTTACACTCAGAAAGAGATATGCGATCTAGGTCGAAGCGGAATTGTTGATACTGAAGATCCAAATTTACACCTAATGTTAGAGGAAAGAACACATGAAGGTAAATCTAGAGGTGAATTAACTTTTATTAAGAAAGATGGAACCAAATTTCCTGGAGATATATCAACAAGTATTTTCAACGATGAAAAAGGTAATATAAACACTTTCATGATAATTAGAGATATCAGCAGACGTAAAAATGCAGAAAAATCATTAAATGAAAGTGAAGAGAGGTATCATAGTTTATTTGAGAACAATCACGCTGTAATGCTTTTAATAAACCCAAATAATGGTGAAATTGTAGATGCAAACCCTGCAGCAAGTTCTTTTTACGGATATAATCACGAAGAATTAGTTAAAATGAAAATTTATGATATCAATCTTCTTCCAGAAGAAGAAGTTTTCAATGAAATGGGAAAATCAAAATTATCCCATAAACATAACTTTATATTTAAGCATAGGTTAGCTAATGGAGAAATTCGTGATGTAGATGTTTATAGTGGGTCTATTACTGTTGGCGGTAAAAACCTTCTTTATTCCATAATCCATGATATTACCAAAAGAAAACAGGCTGAAGATGAACTTCAAACCACCCTAGAACGTTTCTATAACACACTTTCCTTTATGAATGCAGCTGTTTTGTTAGTCACAGCTGAAAACCGTATCGAATTTATGAATCAAGCATTTTGTAACTACTTCGATCTGAAGGGAGAACCATCAGATCTTGTAGGGCTCAATGCATCAGAAATGATCAAAAAGATCAAAGTTGCATACAAGGATCCTGAAGACGCTGTTGTACGTATTATAGAAATAGTAGATGATTGGAAGCCTGTAATTAGTGAAGAAATTCCTATGAGAAATGGACACACATGTCTTAGAGATTTTGTCCCCATATTTGTTAGAGGAGAACCTTATGGTCGGTTATGGTTACACCTAGACATCACCGAGCAAAAAAGTACCGAAGACAAATTAAAGAAGACAAAAAAAGAGATTTTAGAGATCAACACAATATTGAAAAAAGAAATTAAAAATCATGAAAAAACTGAGTCAAGGCTCAGAGAACTTGTTACAGAACTCAAGCGTTCTAACAAAGAATTAGAACAGTTCGCTTATGTTTCATCCCATGATTTACAGGAACCCCTTAGAATGGTGGCACTCTTTACACAATTATTAGAGCGACGTTATAAAGGTAAACTGGATACCGATGCTGATGATTATATTAATTTTATTGTTGAAGGTGCTCAAAGAATGAAACTATTAATTGACGATCTATTGGCGTATTCTAGGGTGAATACTAAAGATGGTGAATTTGAGTCAGTTGACATGGACAATGTGATGAGCACTGTTTTATCAAATTTACATTTAATTTCAGAGGAAAATAAAGCAGAGATAATAATTGACGAACCACTTCCCATCATAAAGGGTGATCCTTCCCAGATGGTCCATATCTTCCAGAACTTGATAACCAATGGTATTAAATTTAATGACAAAAAAACACCGGAAATTCATATTTCTTCACAAATAAATAGAAATGAATGGCTTTTTAAAGTAAGTGATAATGGTATTGGAATANNGGAATATCAAGAAAAAATATTTGAAATATTCAAAAGATTACACGACAGACAAGAATATCCAGGTACAGGTATAGGATTAGCTATATGCCAAAAAATTATTGAACGACACGGAGGAAAAATTTGGGTTGAATCAGAAATGGGTAAAGGTTCAACATTCTACTTCAATATTCCTGATAAATAAAAATCAACCTTCTATTCCAGAATATTAAGTTTTTCATTAGATTGAACACTTACTATAATATTGATTAATGAAATTATGTTTACTTGATTTCCTGATAAATCTATTCCATTCGGAAAAATTTAGTTAAAATAGATTATTCTCTGATTACTTCGTCCTAGCTTGATATAACGCAGTAAATATTATCTAAACTGATTAAAATAATTATTTTAATGTGGTAATATTATTAAAAAAAAGTTATTAATGTTTATATTAATAAAAAAATAATAATTATCTTGTTATACTTGATTAGAGTCTATATCTGATTATTAAAAGATTAAATTTGTAAATCTGTAAAAAATAGTATTACTTTCATATATTTTAAAATAGTTCTAGAGGTTAATTATTAGAAGTTTGTTGATTTTCAACTTTATATGTAAATAAATCAGATTTCTTTAAAACTTTGCTTATTTAATCCAAACATATACCCTAAATCATTGAACTGATGTGTTGAATAGTATTTAAATAATATAGCAAAGTTAAATCTCCAATTTTTAAGTTTACATTTTTAAAATTATTATTTTTTTTAACATATAAATTCTTGATTCATAGAATTTTTAAATTATTGCAAACAGATTTTTATAAAACAATATTGTTAATTTGTATTATANNGATTATATAACTAAAATTAAATAAAAAAATTGTATTAATTTTTATTACAATTTATAAATATATTAATATATTTTCAAGTTAATAATCTATAAGAGTGAAAATAATGATTAAAAAGATACCAGTTGATGAATTGAATTATCGTATGAAAAAATTTAGATCAGAGATGAATAATTCCAATCCAGACTGGGAGTTAGCTGTGATATTCAGCAAAATAAATCTTTACTATTTTACTGGTACCATGCAGGATGGTATGTTGATCATTCCAAGAGACAACGAACCAATTTTATGGGTACGTCGAAGTTATGAAAGAGCTTTAAACGAATCATTATTTAGAAATATAAAAACAATGAAAAGCTTCCGAGATCCTGCAAAATATATGCAATATTTTCCTGAAACTGTGCATATAGAAACTGAAGTAATTCCACTTGCATTGTATCAAAGATTTCAAAAACATTTTCCAATCAAGAACTATCAAGCTCTGGATAGTTCAATTGCCGCGGTTAGATCCATTAAAAGTAGATATGAATTATCTTTTATGAGAAGAGCTGGAAAGATACATGAACACGTCCTCGAAGATTTGGTACCAGATATATTGGTTGAGGGTATGAGTGAAGCACAACTGGCAGCAGAACTATTTAAAATAATGATTTCAGAGGGACATCATGGATTAACACGTTTTGGCATGTTTGATACCGAAATGTTCTTGGGGCAGTTAGGATTTGGTGAAAGCTCAATTTATCCAACTTATTTTAATGGACCCGGCGGAAATTATGGTATGAGTCCTGCAGTACCACTCATTGGAAGCCGTGAAAGAAAATTAAAAAATGGAGATCTTGTATTTATAGATGTAGGATGTGGTGTAGATGGATATAACACAGATAAAACCATGACCTACATGTTCGGTAAACAACTTCCCAACAATGCAGTAAGGGCACATAATAAATGCGTTGATATACAGAATGAAATTGCAGGGATGTTAAAACCAGATGAAATACCTTCAGATATCTACAAAACCATAATGAATAGTCTTGATGATGATTTTCTTCAAAACTTCATGGGTTTTGGCGATCGTAAAGTGAATTTTTTAGGCCATGGGATTGGTCTATTAATCGATGAGGTTCCTGTTATTGCAGAAGGATTTGACCAACCATTGCACGAGGGGATGGTATTTGCACTCGAACCTAAAAAAGGAATTGCTAATATTGGAATGGTTGGAATTGAAAATACTTTCATAGTAACTTCTAAAGGTGGAGAATGTATTACAGGAAACAATCCCGGATTGATTCCTGTTTTTTAATATATTTCCTTACCATCCTCGTGTCTGGAGTTTTTCATTTTCTGGTATATCACTAATTTCAAGTCCGGGCATGGCTTTGCCAAGATCTGTTGAAACTTCTGCAATGATCTCAGCATCATTATAATGGGTTGTTGCTTCAACAATAGCTTTTGCAACAAGTGTCGGTTGTTCTGACTTGAATATTCCTGAACCAACAAAAACTCCATCAGATCCCAGCTGCANNTAGTCTTCCAAGTTTAGCAGTTTCTTTCACAAGTTCGAGTGGTGATTCAATTTCGCGTGCAACGCTCCATAACTCCTCTTCTGTTTTCTCTTTAAGTTCGCGTATAGTTGAAAGTATTTGCCTGCTATGACGTACTGCCTCAACAATATTTCCAGTTCCAGCCTCGCCCTTGGTACGGATCAT
>PMMV01000115.1 GCA_003162115.1 Methanobacterium sp. | reverse complement strand
CTTGATACTGGGCTTATTTCTATCTGTTTCATGGTTATCACCTTTTATTTCTTGACCAGCTGTGGGATCAATGAAACTTTTTTATCCTCCATTATAGTGCTTCCGATTACAAATCCGTATACAATATGTCCAATATCATAAAGCTGTTTTTCAACGTCCTTATGCGGCATTTTTGAGAGGTGTGATATACGGTTTATAATACAGTTGTATACATCATGACTGGGTTCCCTTAAAATATCCATTGACGGTCCTCCGCATCCATGACATGGTACTCCTGCGGCTGAACATAGTGCACCACACCTTCCAAGTGTAACGGATCCCATACATACATATCCCTGGCTTAAAAAACATTTATCTTGGTCTGGTTCTCCTTCTATTCTTCTATGGACCTTGTCGAACTCAATGTGTTCCATTGTACGGCTGCAGTCAGCACATACAGATTTTTTTGGTACGTTAGGTGATTCTCCATTTATTAATGGTACCAGAACATCTTTGATCAAATTTTCTTTAGGTGGGCATCCCGGTAGATAGTAATCTATCTCTGCCATATCCCCTGCAGGATGGACTATGGGTAAAAGTTTCGGAACAACTTCAGAAGGTTGTTCAGAAGATTCAGTACTTGGATTGTCAGAAAAACTCCTGGCAGAAACTTCTTCGGGACTGTAAAGATCGGCCATACAAGTTATGCCTCCGTAACAAGCACATGTACCGTATGCGATGACGGTCTTTGATTTTTCACGAATTTCTTCAAGTCTTTCTTTATTTTCTTCATTTCTAACTGAACCAGATACAATTGCTATGTCGATATTGTCTGGTATTTCTTTAACATCCATTAGTATAGGTGCGTAAACCAGATCTGCCTTTTCAAGCACATCTATAAGATCTTCATGGAGATCAAGTATGGATACTTCGCATCCAGCACAGCTAGCTAGTAATTCAAGGGCTAAATTTACCATTATTTACCGCCCCATTTGATTGTCAATGTTTTAAGACATGCATTTGGTCCCACATGGTCTATGTCCAGTTTTCCCTTTATTCCCATAACTTCTTCAACGGCTCCAACTATTTCTCCGTAGAGTAAGTAACAAAGAGGCCCTTTCTGAGGTAGTCCTGTTCTTCTAAGTGTCTGTCTTACAACACAGTCTCTGAATATGAGTTTTACAACTGTTTCATTACCATTTTCAACTGTGTATCCTGTTTGGTTGGCTGGTTTCCACATGTCGAAGAAAAATTCAATACCGAGTATTTCGCTTAACTCTTGCATTGCCTTTTCTAGATCGTCGGTTTTTTCAACCATTTTACCGGCTTCGTGTCCCATTCTTTTTCCTGCCTGGTACACAATTGCATTTGCACCACGGCCTGAAACCTGTTCAAGGGCACTTGACATTGAACCAACGAATTTCATAAGCACATGAAGTGCTTCTTCGTAATCGTCGATTCCTCCTCCACATTCATCAGGAATAAGTTCGGGTTTGAAATCTCCCAATACTTCTTTTTCTTCCCTTTCTATTTGGTATTCCATATGAAAGTCTCCTATATTATCTTTTTGAGTATTCCACTTATCCTTCTATCTATGTAAAGTCGTTTAGCTACGTGTATGTTTTTATGTTCCATTGCTTCTGCTGGACATATTTCATGACAAGACAGACAAGCCATGCAATCATCTTCATTTACTACTTTGGTCTTGTTTTTAGCTTCATCCATTTCATAGACATCGTTGGGGCAATCCTCAACACACGAACCACATCCAACACATGCATCTTCGTCTATTTCTATTTTTACCATCTGTACGCCTCTTAATATTTTTCCTGGTTATGGAAAGATTTTTATTGTTACTAATCATTCCATTTAATTTATATCATATCAGACAATGCATTATTAATCTAATTATATGGCTTATTCATTATTAATAAAAGTTCACTAAAGAACCCTTATCTCTGATTAATTAATTGATTATTTCACACTACTTTATAGATTTTATATTGATAAGTTACAATTTTCACAGTGTAATATATGATCAAGAAAAAATTAGAATTTTATATATCCTCAGTAGAAATCAGCTTAAAATGGGTAATGTAAGCTGCTTCCTTCCTGCCCGGTGGGTAACAAGTAATGATCAGGAGTCTTGCTTCTCCTTCCTGGGCGAATCTTACAGGATTAGTTTTATAATCCCAGCGTATATCATTTCCATTTGAAGTTACAGCATANNTTCACCGGGTTGGCCAAAGTCTACACTTTCGGGGTAGTGGTAAACTGCATCGTATGCATTTACTGTGTCTGATCGTATGTTGCAGTCCACACCGAGTTTAGGAATCACCAGCTCACCTATAACACCTCCATCGGTACTCGTTGGATCTAAAGCATTCACAGGGTTGCTCATTCTCTCATTGTAATCTTTCAAACTCTTCTGAGCTTTAATAAGATCCTTACTCTGATCGATGGCTGCCATAACTATAGTTAATGAAATAAAAATACATATTAATAAGATTACACCCGCGAATATATTAATTGATTTCATGATTAATCGCTAGTAGAGGTCCTATTTTTTTTGCAATAATTGATCTGTAATCTGCAACCTTCCAAGGATCATCTACCCATACACTCAACGTAGCTTTTATACCAATATCTGATAGTTCATTTATATTAACGTTTGCCTTAGGCTCATCTAAAGCCCATTTAAAACCTGATGTAAGTTCATCAAAGCTTTTTGTAATATCTTCTATATCTACTGAGTAGGGTATGGTAACATCCAGATCAACTCTTTTCTCTTCTAGTGGTGTGTGGTTTATATGAACATTTTTTGAAAAGTTGGAATTGGGGATGGTGATAATGTTGTTATCTGGTGTTACAAGCTTTGTGACTCTGAAACCCATAATCATGACTTTTCCTTTTTGATTTGATATTTCTATAATATCCCCGACTTTGAAACTTTTATCTCCAAGTACGAAAAGTCCAGCTATAAAGTTTGATATGGTGTCTCTGGCTGCAAATCCAACAGCGATTCCCACAATACCTAAACTTACTGCAATGGCTGTTATGTTTATCCCAATTTCGTTCAGTATTAGGGTTACAGCAAAGGCATAAACTGTGTATTTTATTAATTCGTTTATAACCTGGATGAGTGTCTGATCGGATTCGAACTTTTTACCCGTGTTATTTATGAACATTGAAGCCCATTTGATTATCAAAAAAGATGCAATCAATATAATAATAGTTACAATTATGTCTTTTAGTATTGGATAACTGAATATTGTTTCAAGGTTCATTTTGTTTCACCTCAAAGATCATCAAATCATCTGCAACAATGGAATTTTCAAATATATCCCGAGCTTCCATTTCAAGAGTTTTAGTGTCTTTATACCTTGTGCTGATATGGGTTAATAATAATTTTTTTACACATGCTTTTTTTGCAATTTCAGCTGCCATCGCTGCTGTGGAATGGCCAGTTTCAATAGCATTATCTTGGTGGCTATTGTTGAAAGTAGATTCATGTATTAAAATATCAGCATCTTGTGCAAAATCTATCATCTGATTACATGGGCGGGTATCACCGGAATATACTATCTTACGCCCTTTTCTTTCTTTTCCAAGTACTTGTTCGGGTTTAATTAGTGTATCTCCAACTTTAACAGAGATCCCCCTTTGAAGCTTTCCGAAATCGGGCCCAGGTTTAACACCACACTCTAAGGCTTGTTCCTTAATGAATTTAGGTGATCTTTTTTCGTTAAAACTATATGCCAGATTCAATACAGAGTGTTCTGTTTTGCAGCAGCTCACAGTATAGTCTTCTTCCTCTAAAACAGTTCCATCTAACACTTCATGTACTTTTATTTCGAAGGATAGCGTGAAGTAGCCCAAACTTTTAATATTTTCAATTAAATTTGAAAGTCCAGGAGGTCCAAATATATGTAGAGGTTCGGTTCTCCCTCTGAATGCCATGGATTGTATCATTCCCGGAACACCTAGAATGTGGTCTCCATGAAAATGTGTTATGAACATCTTCTTGATCTTCATGGGACTTAATCTGGCCCTTGTCATCTGTCGCTGGGTTCCTTCACCGCAGTCGAGTAATATGATCTCTCCAAACCCTTTTAATGCTATTGCAGTGTGATTTCTGTGATTGGTCGGTATAGCTGATGACGTTCCAAGAAATATGAGTTCCATAATTTCACCCTTTGTGATTATTTGATTAAATAAAGCTGTTTATAAAAATTTGATAATTTTATGATCTTATGATTGTTTCCTTCAATAATTTCATATTTTTTTGTTAAATGGGTTCTAATGACCCTTTAGTTATGAACATTTATATCTTTTATTTTATATAGAAATACCCATAGAAGCTTATAAAAATATTTGAAAAGAAAAAACCTATTTAATGGGATTTTTGATGGTTAAGTGATTAAATGAAGCATGATATTAGTGAAATAATTAAAATGGTATATCAGGACATTGGTTTTGAAGATTTAACAACCAACGCTCTAATAAATCCCGATACTATCGTAAAAGCTAAGATTATCAGCAGGGAAGCTGGGATTTTATCAGGTGTTGAATTATCCAGTTCTATTTTTCAAGAATTCTCTATTAAAACAATAATTAGAAAATTTGATGGTGAAGGTGTTGTTGCAGACGAAACTGTAATGGAAATCGAGGGCGATGCAAGAACTATTCTCAGTATAGAGCGAACAGTTCTTAATATTATTATGAGGATGAGTGGTATATCAACTATTACTCGAAAACTGGTTGAAATAGTTAGAAAGGTTGACAACAGAGTAATAGTTGCAGGAACACGGAAAACAACTCCTGGACTTCAATTTTTTGAAAAAGAAGCTATAAGATTGGGTGGAGGGGATACTCATCGTTTCAGACTCGACGACAGCATTCTTATAAAGGACAATCACATTGCAATTGTTGGAAGCGTTGAAAAAGCAGTTGAAAAAGCTAAGAAATATGTTAGCTTCACCAAAAAGGTTGAGGTTGAGGTTGAAAGCACTGGCGATGCATTAGAAGCCGTTATTAGTGGTGCGGATATAGTAATGTTGGACAATATGGATCCAAATGAAGTAAAGAATGTTGTAACTGTACTTGATAATAAAAAATTACGGAATAAAATTTTAATAGAGGTTTCAGGAGGTATTAACCCTGATAACATTTTAGATTATGCAAAAACTGGAATAGACGTTATTTCAACAGGATACATTACTCATTCTGCAAGGTCATTAAATATGAGCCTTGAAATTCTTTAATTGAATTTGTTGGAGATGGTGTTCAAAGATATGTTGACCCCTTCAATTTTATATCTTAAATACAATGCTTCTATATTTTTGATTTTATGCTTGATAATTATCATGATTTTCCTTTGATTAATACAAATTATAGGGTCGAATTTCAATCTAATGCAATAACTTTATATATGTTTTTTTACAGATCATTTATAAAGAAAGTTTTCAGATCGTATGTGAATAAAGATGGAGGAATTTCATGTTTGATGATAAAGAAGAAGAATATATAGAATCTAATGAAGATATAACTGAAAATTCAACAGAAGAATTGAAGGATGAAACGATTACAGATATAACTGAAGAAAATGAAGGAGGATCATCTGCAGAAAATGTTGATGAATCTGAAGAAGATTTGATAGAAGAATTTGATGAGGAAGGACGACCTATCGAAGATGAAGGTTTACCATTTGCAAAGGCTGAAGTTGTAAGGCTCATGAAGAAGAATCTGGACAAGGACAAGATGATAAGGGAGAGAGTTAAAGTTGAGATGAACAAATTCCTTGGAGAAGTGCTTGAAAGAGTTTGCGAACAGCTGAATGATTACCCCTACACAACAATTGAATACGAAATGCTCAAAGAATCTATATATCCCTACACCAATATTAAAAGAATTAATGAGGAAAAATTAAGGATATTAAAACATCTCGAAGCTATAAAAGCCGACTGCGACGCCCTTACCATGGATGTTAAAAAATCTCTCAAGCTTAAGGATGTTGATGAAAGTGATGAGATATTCTAAAATCTCATTTTCATTTTTTAAAAAAAATTGTAAAAATCTAGAAATTGTTAATTAAATGACTACTCAGGCATTATTACTTTTCAAAGGTTGTAAAACCGGTATTTAGTTTGTTTATTTCATCTTCAGTCAATTTTCTGTGTTTTGCATCATCATGGATTATAATGCTGTGTCCGAAGGGATCTTCAATCACGAGGGTAGCTGTTTCATTCCCGTATTTCAAATTTTCAATCTTTTCAAGTATTCTAAGAGCATTTCCTTTTATTTGCTCTTCTTCAGCCCATTCCATTGCAGTAGCAACAGCTGATTCAAATCTGTTGAGTACACCTTCAATATTCGATACATAACCCTGTGATTTTGGACCTGGCTCTACTTTAAGTCCTAGTTCAGGTATGCTGAGAGTTGCTGTCTGTGATTTAACAATACGGGCATTAATATTGTTTTTATTAATCTCAAGGGTGTACTTAACGGGTTCTTTCTGCTCCAGACATATGGTATCAGAATGTCTGTATCCACACTCGGAGCATAAAAGGGTTGATTCCATAATCTCCCCGAAATAAGGTATGTTCTCTGTTTTACTGGTCATTTCTAATGTATTTTTACCCTTACAAACAGGGCAATCGGTACTAATATTGCTCAATCATGAACTCTCCTGTAGATTTAATTTTTGTTATAAGAAAAAAATTTTAAGGTAAATCATTGAATGATAATTATGATGCTTGATTTTCTGATTCTGTTTTTGAAGGTT
This sequence comes from Methanobacterium sp., assembly GCA_003162115.1. Lineage (GTDB taxonomy): Archaea > Methanobacteriota > Methanobacteria > Methanobacteriales > Methanobacteriaceae > Methanobacterium_B. The sequence continues at coordinate 14,554 of PMMV01000115.1, read as the reverse complement.
TAACTTCTTCATTATTATAAAGAAATCCCTTTTTATCTAGATCTTCGATCATTTTCTTCAGCGTTTCTTGGTCAGGAGCACATATTTTGTGGCTGTGTACATTATCTGAAAGTCTGTATAGATTTTCAAGATCTTTTTTCCTCTGTGGGGTGTCCTGTAACTTGTCGATAAAACGTTTAGCCTCTATCGGATCAAAAACGTTTACATTTCTTTTCAATGGTTCTCCAAAACCTGGAAGGAAATATGAGACATCAACCATTCTACCACCGTATTTATCCAGTATAATGGATGTTTCTTCCCCAAGTTGGTCAACTGAATGTTTGAAAAGCATAACTTTACAAATTTCTCTTATTAAAGTTAGCATCCGTTTTATTGTATTATCAATATTGATGTTGTTAATTACTGGTATCCCATGTTCAGTGGCACTTTTTACAAGATAATCGTTTATGATTCTGTTTTCTTTGAAGTATTCCAAATGTTTACCGCCACGTTTTATTTTCATGGCTCTTTTTACAAATCTTTCTTTATGAACTTCTTTGTCAGCAGTTAATATGAAAAAATGGATTGAAGCAACGTCTTTAAATTTATCAATATTAATAAAACCTGGTACCAGGTGCACTCCTTCTATCACCACATCGTCGAAGTCGTCCACAGCTCTTCTTATAACCCTTTCAATTGCAGGAATTACAAAAGAGGCGTGATCTTCAAAACCAGCTTCAATCAATGCATCTGAGTCTCCATCATATCTTTCTTTGTCCCTAAGTGTTGTGTAAGCATCAAATGAGGATTTGTGTAGTGAGGGTGCATAGTCTGGGCCTATTATTCCACGGACTATGGCTCTGATAAAGTCTGTCTCAATTAAATGTTTTATTCCCAATTCCTTTGCCAGTTCAGAGGCTATAGTAGATTTTCCAATACCTGATGCACTTCCAATAAGTATAACGTAGGGTTTTCTCAATTTTTTCCTCCCCAATGTCTTAAATCCAGAAAAACAGATTTAAAACTTAACTTAACATGTCAACTACACGTTCAGCACTTCTTCTCATCTCAATCCTTATGAGACCGAGGTTTATTGATATATCAGTTATTACAACCAAAATTCCCTCGCCTGCATCTATCATAAGAGTTTTACCTTTTTCTCCTTCTATCATTACCTGCTGCAGTGGTTCATGTTTCATTTCCTCTGCAGATCTTTCCGCCGTACCGAAAACAGCAGATGCCATAGCTGCTACAAGTTCTGAATCTATATCTCCAGGAACTTCACTTTCGATAATTAAACCATCTTTTCCAACAACCAGTGATCCATTAACACCGTTGATCCTTCCTAAATCCTTAAGTATTCTCTCTATCATATCCACCATAACAATGCCTCCAAATAGAATTGAGTATCTACCCAAAGTATATATCTTGGTTTAACATTTATTAAATAAATAGGTAATGTAAAGTTTCTCTGTAAATTCACTAAATTAATAGGAGTGATCCTTTGTATTTTATAACTTCTCTTCAAGAAATTCAAGATCTCAACCCATTTATTATCATAGGATGTGGTGGTGGGGGCGAAAAATTTGCAAATTTTGAAGGTGTTGAAGCATGTGGATTCATTGACGATGACCCTGAAAAACAGGGTATGAAATTTTGTAAAAGCGTTATATCTCAAGATTTAAAAGAAGTAATCAAAAAGACCAATGCTAAGAGTGTAGCCATAATGCTTCCAATAGGTGCTGAGGGAACAGCTCTTAAATATGCTGTTGAAGCAATAGATAACGGGAAGAATGTTATTACTTCATTTAGATCACTGCCAATTTCCCAGAATGAGGCAATTTTAAAATTTGCAAAGACTAAAGGCGTTATTTTGAAGGAGATAAGTCCACGTCTTGATGTAATAAGGAATATATTTGGCACCGCACCACCAATGTGCACTGAAATCTTGCCAAAACTTGATTACAAACCTAAAACACCCGTGGTATTTGTTGGGGGTACATCTCAGGAGTGCGGTAAGAGAACTACAACAAGATTGTTGGGTAAAGCCGCTAAAGAGAAGGGTTTAAATGCCGTTGTAATTTCAACCGATGAAATGGGATTTGAACAACCAGTAGATATTAACTTCAGAGCTGGCAGTCTTTCTGTGATGGATGTAGCATCAGCAGTCATAGGTTCAATTAAATACATGGAAGATAAAAAAAATCCTGATATAATTTTTATTGAAGGTCAATCAAGCCTCACTGAAAAGGGTAATCCCCATCCAAGAGGACTTTCTGCAGCTATTCTCATTGGTGCAATGCCCATAGCCACTGTTGTGTGTCACAGGCCAAATCATCCTTATAGAGAACCTAGGGGTATAGAATTCGAAGTTAAAGCTATTGAAGCATTGGAACCAACAAAAGTAGTAGGTTTATCATTGAATTTAAGAAATGTTAGCGATAAAACTGAAGTTCATAATTATGAGGAAGAATATGATTTGCCAGCTGTAGATGTGACAGATGGTGGAGCATCACGATTGATAGATATAATTATTGATCATATAGGGGACTTTAAGAAATGAAGGACGTATTGGATATTATAAAGAAAAATATTGGTATGGATGAAGAAAAAGAAGATAAAGAAGAACAGGAAACCATAATTGTTCCAGAACACTCTTTCTATGAGATAATCCTCATGAAGGCGAAAAGCCTTGATGACTTTGACTTTGCATTGAGTCAGATCACCGAGGAAAAAAATCCAATTATAATGGATATGAGCAACCTTGAAAGAGACAGTCCAGAAGAATTTAAGTTAGCAGGGGAAAAATTAAAGGCATTTAGGGATAAAACTGGAGGAGAAGCTATATTACTCTGCAAAAATGGTAAAAATATTATTATTATCACTCCNNGATGAAGTGGAATTTCCAGATCTGTTAAATGATCTGTCAGCCAAAAAGCACAATGGATTTATAAGGGTTACAACAAGTTCTGAGGAAGGTTTTATTCTTTTTAAGGATGGTAAGGAAATTGCAGCTTCTTACATAAGATACTCTAGGGTTGATGCAATTGAAAAAATTAAAATTGCAATGGAAGATAATACAACCCTAATTGAAATCTTCAATGTAAGGCAGAATCAGATAGANNCCATATATAATTGGTTCAGATGCATATGATCTCATAAACGAACTTAAAAAACCAGATGAAGTAGATAAAGAACCAGAACACATACCAAAACCTAAAGCTGTTCCTAAACCCAAACCTGTATCTGAAGCTTTAAAAGATCCTGAAAATAATTCAAAACCCATAACAGAAACAGTTGAAGAAAAATCAATTTCTAAACCCATTAATGATATGTCCCCCGCAGATCCGGATAATGAGTCTGAAAGTTTATCTACAGAAACAATTAATGAAATAGTTTCAGATTCCGAAATGGAAACTGGACCTGTTACAGAAATAAAAGAGAATGAAACGATTAAAGAACCCTTAAATGAAAAAAGTTCTGTGGATGAAACAATCCCAGAACCTGTGATCTCAATAACAGAAGTTAATGAATCCCTGATGGCAGTTTCATCAAAAGATAAAATTGTATCTGAAAATTTAAATGCATCAACTGAATCTTCTGAGAAAGATCTGGAAAGAAATCCAATGGAAAAAATTACAGAAACACCAATGGACAGATCTGAACTTATGAAAAAATATGGAATCAAAGAGATTCAAGAAGAAGACGTTAGTAACATACTTGAATCTTATAAGGGCGGTTCAGTAAGTGATGAGGATGTTGAAAAGATAGAACTGACCCTTATGAATAAGATCAAAAAATCAATCCTTGCAATACCTAAGATAAAGGGTGCTGAGGTAATGGTTTTCCTTGATAATGCTAATGGATTGAGTGGAAAGGTTAATATTATGATTGAATCTGACACGAAGGGATTTTTATCTAGGATAATGGGTGACTCAAAGGATATTAATCTTGAAAGACAAATAATCGAGATATCACAGATAGAAATAAGGAAGAGTTTCAGGAAATTCCCTGAAATTGTTGATAAATTTAATGTTAATGTAGAGATTAGTTAGGAGGTATCAGATGACAAGAGTTATAACGGTTGCTTCAGGAAAGGGCGGTGTCGGGAAAACAACTATAACAGCCAATTTAGGTGTTGCATTAGCAACATACGGGGAAGAAACAATAGTACTAGATGCAGATGTTGCAATGGCCAACCTCGAACTCATCCTTGGAATGGAAGGTAAATCTGTAACACTACATGATGTTCTTTCAGGAGCCGCAGCAATAGAAGATGCTATATACGAGGGGCCTGGAGGAGTAAAGGTCGTTCCAGCAGGAATTTCACTAGAAGGCCTTCGAAAAATTAAAATGGACAGGTTAGAAAGTGCATTAGAGGTTCTAGTTGAAAACGCAGATATCTTACTTATAGATGCTCCGGCAGGACTTGAAAAAGATGCTTTAGCAGCCATTGCAGCTGCTCAGGAGATGATACTGGTTACAACACCAGAAGTACCTTCAATTAGTGATGCACTCAAAACCAAGATCATTGCAAATAAACTTGGAGTCGACATTATAGGTGTTGTAATAAACAGGGAACAGCACGATAAAACGTTCTTAACCATAACTGAAATTGAAACTATACTTGAAGTTCCTGTTATAGCAGTTATTCCGGATGATCCTGAAGTTAGTAGGGCAGCAGCATTTGGTGAACCCTTAATTATCAAAAATCCAAAATCACCAACTAGTAATGCCATAATGCAGTTAGGTGCAGATCTCATAGGAGAAGAGTACCAGCCAATTGAACCCGATAAGAAGGGAGTTATTGCGAAACTTGTAGAAGGCCTTCTTGGTAGAAGGTAAGTATCATCAATTGGAATTAAATAGCTAAAAATGGTATAAAATGTCAAGATTCATAGCATTTGCTTCAGGAAAGGGCGGAGTTGGAAGAACATCCCTAACATTCAATCTGGGAGTAGCTCTGGCACTTTTTGGAGAAGAAATTGTCATGCTGGACCTAGATCTGGTCATGGCTAATTTGGACGTCATAACAGGACTATTAAATCCGGATGTAACATTGCATGATGTTCTTGTTCGTGACAAATCGATAGATGAATGTGTTTACGAAGTTAATCAGGGAATACGCGTTGTGCCTACAGGAATCCATTTTGAAACATTGAAACATATAAATCCTAACTATATATCTTGGAATAAGATAATGAATGAAATATCTGATTACGGAGATATGTTTTTAATGGACCTTCCAGCTGGAATAAATGCAAATGTCTTTGAAGGACTTCCTGAAAATACGGAAGCTATTTTAGTTACACAATCTACAATGCCATCAGTAGCTGATGCATTAAAAATAAGAATTCTTTTCAATGAGCTTAACATCAAGATCAGCGGGTTTGTTTTGAATATGTGGTACGATGATAAGTTTCTACTATCAGAAAATGAGATAGAATCCATACTTGAAGTTCCAATGATCGGTCTTATACCCTACGACAGGGAAGTAGAAAGGTCTATGGCGCTTGGAAGATCTATTGTTGAAGTAAATCCATCATCACCTACAAGCAATGCTGTTATGCAACTTGCGGCTGATCTACTAGGAAAAGAATATGATCCTATTGAACCTAATAAAGACGGTATTGTGGGTAGGATAAAGAAATTTGTTGGATTACTTCCAGAATAGATACAATTTCAATTTTATTTATAAACAGGCCAATATGGGAGTTAATATGAAAAATCCCAAATTAGACGTTCTTGGACTTGGAACTTGTAACACTGATTTTTTAATGAATGTATCTCGTTTTTCTGTTGCTGATGACGAAGTGGATATCGAAAAGCTTCGAGTATCTATCGGAGGTTCTGCAGCCAACTTTGTTTTCGGAGTGTCAAGACTTGGTTTGAATGCAGGTATAATGGCAAGAATTGGAAACGATTATTATGGTAATTATATACTATCTGAATTTAGAAGGGAAAAGATTAATTCTGAAAGGTTAGTTTCCATCGATGAAAAAACAGGGATGGCATTTATTGCTGTTGAACCTGATGGTGAAAGATCGATATATACATTTATGGGTGCTAATTCCAAATTTAAACTAGAAAAAGAGGATATAATCCATATAAAAAATTCTGAAATACTTCATATCACCGGAATGTATATTGAAGTAGTTGAAGAAGCATCAAAACATGCAAACATACTTTCACTTAACCCCGGAGCATTATTATCAGCATATGGCTTGGAAGCCCTTGAAAAAATCATTAAAAGAACTCACATACTGTTTTTAAACAAAAAAGAAGTCACATTACTAACAGGTAAAGATTATAATAATGGTGCTGAAAAGCTTGTAGAAACTGGGGTACCTTTGGTAGTTGTTACCATGGGAAATGAGGGATCGAAGGTTTACACCGAAGCCGGCCAGATTCACTACCCTGCAAATGAACAAAATGTAGTTGACACGACAGGTGCAGGTGATTCATTTGCAGCAGGATTTATAACAGGATTCTATAATAAAAAAAATCTTAAAGAATGTCTTAGACAGGGAAATAAATCTGCATCAACTTGTGTTACTAAATTAGGGGCATTTAATGGTTCAGAATACAAACACAAATAAAATATGGACCATTTTGATTATATCGTGAAAAAATCCGCTGCATTATTGTAAGATACCTTTTTAATATTTACAGATTCTACACCTGCAAGTCTAAGTCGGTGAACAGTTTTTGGAACAGATAAAGGGTCAGATGGTGATGAACTCATATCACTGTCTAAAACAAATTTATCATAACCATATTCATCCATCATGTTAACAGCTTCATCTGGTGTCATCTTTTGTGGTTGAACAGTGATTCCCAGAAGCCCCTCAAAATCCAAAACCCTCGCTATTATTGATCTATCAACATGATCTAACTGTACAAGGTTGGTTTCAATATTATCTTCGATCAAAGAAGCTGTTATCTCGGTTATTTCCTTTTTATTAGTTCTTGGTGTGTGAACTATCACTTTCATATTCATGTCCTGTGCAAGGTGTAACTGTTTTTTGAATACTTCTATCTCCAATTTTGATCCAGTTTCAAGTCCTATTTCTCCAATTGCAACTACGTTTTTATATTTCAGCATTTCTGGCAGTTTATCTAGAACAATTTTGTAATCAGGGGATATACTTCTAGGGTGTACTCCTATGGCTGAATACAAATTTAATCCATTATTCGCTGCTCGTTTAGTGTCATTTTCCATAATTCTGTGTATATGGTCTAAAACAACGTCTGATGTACTCATTTTCATAGGATCGTGTGCACAACTAACTGCTTTATCAACACCAGCAACTGCCATTTTTTCAAAATCTTCGTATGGTCTTGTATCCGCATGTACATGAGCATCTATCATATATTATCACCTTTTATGACTATTCATAGGACTAAACATCTTCAATTATATTTAATTTATTAATAAAAATTCCAATCAACCATCTTCTATACTATATTATGTCCATTCATGGTAAATAATAAATATTTTGAAGCCATAGTTCTACATGATCTTTATATTATAACTAAAATGGAATGGAAGGTGAAATAATGGAAGTAGAGGAAATGGCTAAGAAGGCATCTCTTAAGGATCTGAAGGAAATAGCTAAAAAAAATAATATAGAACTGGGACGCTGTCCAACCAAAATTAAAATAGCAAAATTGATTCCAAAAGAAGAATTAGAGGCCTTAGTTGGGGAATCTGATAAATAAACATATTTTTTCTTTATTATTAAAACTTTTAGAATTCTATGAAAACAAAATAAAAAAAATAATTTAAATATTTTCAAATTCCAGTCTGCCATTTATTAGATTAATTAAAACACTGTAAATATCTTTTATTGGTACTCTAACCTGTTTAAGATCATCTCTGTTTCTTATGGTTACTGTTTGATTTTCAAGGGTTTCATGGTCTACTGTCACGGCAAATGGAACCCCTATCTCATCTGCGCGGGCATATCTACGCCCAATAGTCCCTGATCCGTCATATTCAGCTATAATTCCCTGATTTCTGAATTCATCCCTTATGCTGTGTGCGATCTCTACAAGATCATCCTTGTTAACAAGTGGAAAAACACTGATACCAATAGGGGCAATCTGTTTTTCTAGCTTTAGATAAGTTCTATCTTCATTTTCTATATAAGAATGTAGAAGAACAGAGTATATTATACGGTCAATTCCATAAGATGGTTCGATTACATGAGGAATTACCTTTTCTCCGCGTATGATCTCTTCATGTTTTTCAAAACTAATTATATCTGGAGATAATTCGTAAAAATTGCCTTCTAGTTCTAATTTAAATACACCATCTTTATTGAAGGCTGTTTGGATATCTGAAACATCTAAATCATTTATTGCTGCCAATATTTTCGGTGCAGCACCCTTGAAACTGGGGCCGAACTTCTTCATATCTGGTTTTACACCTAGGGTGGTAATGCTTCGCGGTTCATCATACTCTATGAAAACACTTAAATCTTCCTTGCTGTGGATGCTATGAGATTTTAGGTCAAAATCTGTTCTATCGGCGATACCTATTATTTCGATCCACCCAAATCTATCTGTTTCGACTTCAACGTCCCAGCAGTCAATTGCATAGTGTGCCATCTCTGTTGGAAGATGTTGTCTAAATCTTATAACATCGGAAGGAATTCCAATATCATTCAGGAACCTTGCTGCCAAGCATAACTGGTAGGTTAGTATCTCACTGGAAATTGTACCATCTTTAACAGCCTTCCCTGCGTTTGTTTTTTTCGATCCACTTTTATTCAACTGATTTTCGGCTGAAAAGAGTCTTAAAGTATCATCAGCAAAATTAGCGAATTTGGGATGGTTCTTCATTGATGGGGCCACAAATATCTCTGCTTCAGCTTGTGTGAACTCTCGAAGTCTAATGACTCCTTGTCGGGGTGAAATCTCATTACGATAAGCTTTACCAATCTGAACCACACCGAAGGGAAGTTTTCCCCTGAAAAACCTTAAAAGTCTTTTAAATGGGATAAATATACCTTGAGCAGTTTCTGGACGCATGTACCCAGTTTTCTTCCCCTTTGTGCCAATAAGGGTTTGGAACATGAGGTTGTAGCTCCATACATGTGTTAAATGACCGCCGCATTTAGGGCATCTGATCTGGTTTTCTGATAAAATTTCAGTTAGCCTCTGATCTTCAAGACCTTCTACCTCTTTGTCTATAGCGCCTTCAATGATGTGATCTGCCCTGTAAACTTCCATACAATCTTTACACTCAGTCATGGGGTCTGTGAAATGGTCTACATGTCCAGATGCTTTAAGAGCTTCCTCCGGCATTATGGTTGGAGATTCTATTTCATAAAAACCTTCCCTAGTTATGAAGCAGTCTCTCCACTTTTCGATGATGTTATTCTTTAGAATTGCACCTAATGGACCGTAATCAAAGAATCCTGCTGATCCTGAATATATTTCAAATGAAGACCATAGAAATCCTCTTTTCTTGGCTATGTTCATTATCTTGTTGTCTGTCATGTAAAATCCTCTCAAAATATAAAAATCTTGTTAATTTAAATAAAATTTCTAATTCAATCCTTAGTCAGGATGGATCCCCTGATCAGTTCATAATCGTGCTTAATTTTACTAGTAACCGGTCTCTTCTGGTTCATATATTTACTATCACGATCGGGGTGTCCATAGGGGCGTTCTGCAGGTGATGTCATCGTTTCAAATACAATTTGACAAACCCTTTGACCTGTATACAGTGCAACAGGCATTTTACCAATATTTGAAATTTCGAGGGTTATCTTACCGCAGAATCCAGGATCTATGTATCCCGCTGTTACATGCATTGTAATTCCGAGCCTTCCCATGGATGAACGACCTTCAACTCTTGCAACAAGATTGTCGGGAAGTTCAACTGTTTCATAGGTTGTTGCCAGTGCAAATTCACCGGGATGAATTATAAATGGTTCTCCCTCATCGATGTAAAATGATTCCATATACCCCTCAATATCTGATTTATCCATTGGATCGATAAAAGGCTTTCTTATTAGTCTGAAGCTTTTGAATTCATTTCCGATCCTTAAATCAACTGATGATGGTTGTATCTGTCTTTCAGGTTCACTTAAAGGTTCAATAACAATTTTACCCAATTCTATATGTTCTTTTATATCCTTATCACTTAAAATGGCCATTTACTGCCCTCGTTTTCCTTTTTTGATATCTTCTTTTATGTTTATCTTTGATATATCTTTGACTGTATTGGGTATTCCACAGCTGTTCCCAACTCCAAGTACCATTATTTTAGTTCCAGGTTCAGAGAGTAATATTGAATTCTCAAGGACTTCAATCACCTTTTCAGATGATTTAAGTATTTTTTTAGTCATTTGACACATTGATTCTTCAGGTCCCATTTTAACAATTATTGCATCAACTTGAAGCTCGTTTTTCACCATTTTTTCCTCAATGATCCACTTATCAACTCCAAATCCGCCAATAACAACACCAATACCCTCAGCAACTGCTCCACTTTCTTCTCCTTCGAGTTTCTGTGCTGCATCTACTGTTATTAAACGTTTAATCCCTCTTTTTTCCATGATATTAGTAACAGTTTTTCCAATTTTTCCAACTCTTGCACCGGGACCCTTTGCACGTACTACAACTACTTCGCGTCCTTCGACATTTTTTTCACCAATTACTATATCTTCGATGTATTCCAGTTCATCTTCAGATAAATCTTTCATGAGTATGCCTGAAACTAACGGCCCTAAACCATCACCAACTGGATTTCCTTCTGAAAATGCTTTTACACCTTCATATTCAGCTTTCACTAATCTCATGATCATGGGCAGGCCCATCTGAAGCATGAGTAGTATCTGTAGATTTCCTGTTTTCTTCGAAAGTTCCAAGTTATGTCTCACCATTTTTGCAACACCATTAATACCCAAGGTTGCCTTTAAAGTCATAGTGATATTCGACTTCCATTCATCATCTGCTTGGGGTGCTATGGTTTTGGTCATTTGTTTGAATCTTTCTTCACCCAGATCCAGAATGGTTTCAAACTTGTCCATGATACCATTAGGATCCAATGAAACTGGTGGAACAATGAAAAATTCCATGAAATTGTCAACTGCATGAGTGGGATCATTTACTGGATTTCCTTTTTCAACAGAAATTTTTATCAACCTTTTTTTAGACTCTTTAACCATATTTTCAATTTCAAATGTGTACCTTGTTATCGAAGAGTTAATCCTCATCCTAAGCAAAATTGGAAGCATTATAATGAGTATTATAACTACAATTATCCCAATTATATCAAATGGAGTTATTCCGAGGAACATTACACTTCACCCTTAAATATTTATTTCCTTTATTCGAACTTTAATCCTTCTAAAAGTACCTTTCAGAGTATGTGCTTCTCTTTCAGATATAAATGCCCTTCCAATTATCCTTCTAAAAACTAGAGACGCATTTCTATTCTTATGCTGAGGGTAGCCGAGTTTAAGAATTATTTCGTCAACACAATTGATCAAACTTTCTTTTTCAGCAGCTGAGGCTGATTCAATTCTGTCTACAGGGTATGATTTTTCTCTTTTAAACATTTCGTAGAAGATTATGGCAGCTGCATGTGTGATATTCAATATGGGATAATAATCATGGGTGGGGATACTTACTATTACATCACAAAGGGATATTTCCTCATTTGAAAGACCATTTCCTTCTCTACCGAATATTAAGGCTATATTACCATTATAATTAATTGTATCTGCAAGTTGTTCGGGGCTTACTGCAATTCTTGCGACATTATAACTTCCACCAGCATTTCCCGTTGTTCCAATGGCTGAATCAATCTCTTTTGACTTTAAAAATTCTTCTAAAGAATAATAGGTCTCAGAGTTACTTACCACATCTCTTGCATGCATTGCCTTGTAATAACTTTCATTTTCCATTTTACACGGATTTATTAGGACCAGGTTTGTGAGTCCGAAGTTTTTCATGGTTCTTGCAAGGAAACCTATATTTCCAGGAGACTCAGGTTCTACAAATACCACATAGATCATATTTTACACTCGTAATTTTTTTAATAAAATATTTTCTTACAAACATAGCAACTATATTAACTAAGAATAGGCCATTTCAAGGAGTTTCAAGATATTTAAGACCTTCACATTTTTAATTCCCTCTTTTTCTAGGCTGTCTTTGATGTTATATTCGCAGAATGGGCATATAGTTACAACGGCATCAACACCCAGATCTTTAACCATGTCAACCTTTTTTTTACCTAGTCCTGCTGCAATTTCAGGTTTTCCTGCACGTACCCCTCCACCTGCACCACAGCACTGGTCTGGTACTTCCATCTCTACAAATTCAAGTCCCTTTATTTTTTTAAGTATTTCCCTGGGTTCTTCACTTATACCCTGGCCTCTAATAAGGTGGCAAGGGTCATGATATGTTACTCTCATGTTCAATGGCTTCATATCTTCAGTATTCAATCTTTCAACCAGGAACTCACTGATGTCCACAACGTTCAAATTAACACCGTATTTTGGATAGTCGTTTTTGAGAGTTGATCCGCAACCAGCGCAAACTGTTACAATCGTATCATAATCCTTGAATACTTCCTCATTTCTCTTAACAACATCTGGAAATGCGTCTGTCTGTCCAGTTCTTAGCAGTGGGGAGCCACAGCACACTTGATCTGTTGGTACAACAACATCCACATCGTTGTATTCCATAACCTTCAGAAGTGCAATTCCTATTTCGGGCAGTCTGTAATCCACCATACAACCTGTGAACAAGGCTACTTTGGGTTTTTTGTTATGTTTATCAGATTCAGTGGAGGTATCAATTTTAGAGTTGATTTCATCATTTTCTTTGGTATCTATTTTTATTTTACCCTCTGAAACTGCTTTTATAAACCCTTCTCCATATGGACCCTTCCCAAGAGGTTCTACTGAACGTCCTGTACTTTTTATAAGCTCTTTAATATTTATGTGAACAGGTAATGGACCTACACCTTCCTTACAAGCAATCTCCCNNGTACAACAGTAAAGTCCTTCATCAAACCCTTCTTTAGCACGGTCTTCGCAGTCCCGTGGATCCATGGCAAATTTAGAAATGTAACGCATAAAGTAGGGACCAGCAAATTCTGATGTCTCTTTGACTACAGGACACGCTGAAATACATGATAAACATTCAATACAACTTCGAATCTTTTTAGTGTCTGCGTATTCTTCGGGATTCATAATTGCGGGGCAATCAGAGATTTTACAGTCACCAGATATATACAGACCTAATTCACCGACTTTATTATCGAATTCAGATCTGTCAACGACCAAATCTTTGATAACATCAAAATCAAGAGGTTCTATTACTGCATTATCAACTATTTCAGATTTGCAGGCTAAAACCACCTTTCCATTCATTTTTAAAGCGCATGATCCACACTGACCTGCTCTACATGAACATCTGTATGCAATATTTGCATTGTACTCCTTGTTGATGTAATTAAGTGCATCCAAGATCTTCATCTTATCCTTTTCCAGGACATCATAACTTTCTAAGTGAGCAACTTCACCCTTTTCAGGGTCTTGCCTTAAAATATTGACTTTTATCATTTCTATCTCCGTTATTTCTTGAAAATCTGTTAAAAAAGATCTGTTTAAAGTGAAAATTATTATACGGGCTTATAATCCCTTAAACTGTTCTGTAAATAATTTTTATTGTCTTCATTATGATACTATCATATTGGTTGATATATTATAAATAATTTATAAGCAAATTTAAATTTAGAGAATTATTAAATTTTAATCTGTTTTTAATAGTTAAATCCGTTTAATCCATATTATCTATGAGTTTTCTTACCAGTAGCCAGTAAATTAAAAGTTCGTCTTCCATTTTTTTGTAATTAGGATACTTAATTGATATTATATTCCAGAATTTCTTGTTATGTCCCATTTCAATTAGATGGGCTAGTTCATGGTAGACAACATATTCAATGAGATAAAATGGTAGATGCATGAGGTAAATATTAATGTTAATATTCTTTTTTGAACTGCAACTTCCCCAACGGGTTTTCATCCTTTTGAAATAGACTTTATTCACTCTTACATCAAGTTCATTGGATAATTTTTCTACATAATCTAAAACCATTTCCATCAATTCTTTATCTGTAATATGGAAATTTAGTTCTTTATTTTCTGCTTCTTTCTGGGATGCTTTCATACGACTAAGCTTGTTATATATCCATTTTTCATGATTTTTGATAATTTCTTCGTCCTTATTATAATTTACAGGCATTATTAGACGTAATTTATCTGTTTTAATTTCTAATCTGGCATATTTAACCCTTCTATGGATTACTTCATATTCCACGTCCATATCCTGAATTTTGGCTTTTTTGATCATTTTTATATTAATGAATTTTTGCTTAGAATAATCGATTTTTAACTATTATATCATTTAAATAGTTTAATTAGTTTAAGTTATATTAAATATTTACTCTGTAAAGAACAAAAACGCATAAACACTAAGGTGAGATAGATATAAAAGTATTATAAACAATTTCGAATAGAATTCTTGTAAGTTGCATGAAATTTTT